>JAOZNO010000394.1 GCA_029933755.1 Bacteroidales bacterium
AAACGATTCATATATAACCGGTGCTTTATCTTTAATACAAGTATTAAAAAGGTTCTCAATATCAGGGTGGTTACTGGCTTTAAGAATACTTCCATTAAGCTCGTCATGAAGTTTTTGTAAGGTGTAACCATACATTTTAGTAAAACCTATATTTATCCATTCAAAATTTCCTTCAGTATCAAGTATTATAACGGCTGTTGATGTTTCACTCGCAACAATAGAAAGTTTTTCCAACTCTTTGTTAATTGCTTCAAGTTCAACAGATTGTTGTATGATTTCTTCTTTTTGCTGAGCAAGTAACTTGTTGTCCTTACGTTTTCTACGATAACCTCTAAATATGAAAAAGGTAAGTATTAGGATGATGATAAGTAAAATTGAAAATATCAATAAGATATTTTGTTGAAATTTTATTCTTAGCATTTGATTTCTAATCTCAACACCCTGTGTACTAATTTCTTTCTTTTGTTCTTCAATTTCTTTTTGCCTACCTGATATTTGACTTTCCAGTTTATCTAAAACAGCAATTTGTTCTGCAATCCTATTTTCCTGTTTTCTTATGGCACGTTCTTTTTCATGCAAGATTTCTGTTTTTTTCTGCAATTCTTGTCTGGCAATTTTAGCTTCACCTACAAGTTTTTCTAATTTTTCTAATTGAGCTTCAATTTCATCTTTTTGTTCTACTATTTGATCACCCTGACTAAAAAGTATTTCTTTCTGTCTATCAATTTCTTTTTCTTTCTCTTCAAGTTCTTTCAGTTTTTTATCAATTGATGCTTGTAACCTTCTTACCTTTTGCTTTTCTTGTTTTAGGCTTTTTTCCGACTCAACAAACAAAGCCTTTGTACTTATATTTATGCCTCCTAAGCTCGAAAAACCTGCTGCTATATTAATATTTGTTTCTCTTAGATTATCCTTACTGTACTGAAAAGTGAGCTTATTGCTTTTAGTAATTAGATTAATCATTATGCTTTTTTTGGAAGGATAGTCCTCACTTACCAATGCCGTATTAAGACCAGATATTTTATGTTGAATACTTTTAAAATTGCTATTTTGTAATTTGGGAACATATAAAATATGTGTTTCTGAAATATCGGAAACACTATTAAAATTTATTACATCAATAAGTATTATATTATCATATCCTCCACTTGTTACTCTTTTTAATTCTTTAATGAAAGTTTTACTGCCTTTTAATACTCCTATTTTAATAAGATCAATATCTTCATCATTTTCCCAGCGGAGGTATATTGGTAAGTTATAAAGTAATTTTGCTTTTTGTTTATCAAGCGAAGTTTGTGCATAGGATATTCCTTGAGGTAGTAATACAACAACAAGAAGAACTAATATATTTATAATTTTTTGAATTTTCATTCAATATTAATGTTTTTATAGATTTTTACCAGATAAAAGTGGCTAAACCTTTATAAATCTGTAATTTGATTTTTGCTAAAATTACAATTTATTTAATAATTGACAAATTTAAAACTAACTATTTATTAATGACTTATAAAATGTACAAATTTAAAGATATATTGTATAAATTTCTATAGTATTAAAATAGTATATATTTTATATTACAAGCATTATACCAATTTAAATTTTAATACCTATATATAGTTGTATAAATATTTAATAATCTCTTTTTTAATTTTTACTTTCGCACATTAAAAGTGAGCTTTTATACCTTGTGAGTTATTGACGATAGGAGTTCTTATTATCGGGTTTGAAAATTCTTATAATGACAAGATTGCAAGCCAGACAAATTGTAATAGCTTAACAACATACTTTTTTATATGCTATCTGAATGAAAAATAAATCATTACTTAAACGATTTTTAATTTGGCGAATAAAGCATTTGCCGACTCAGCCTTACATAATGATCCTGAGCCTACTAACAGGTGTTGGTTCTGGTTTAGCAGCTGTGGTAATATATAATCTTGTGCATTTCATACAATCTGTGCTTCATTCGGGTTTTTCAAAAGAGTATTTCAACTATTTATATTTAGTATATCCGGTAATAGGTATTGCTCTTGCTGTTTTTTTTATTAAATTTATATTAAAACAGAGAATAGGACATGGCATTCCAAGCGTTTTGCATGCTATATCAAAGAATCATGGTAATATAAAAGCACATAACATGTTTTCGTCGGTAATTACCAGTGCATTAACTGTTGGCTTTGGTGGTTCAGTTGGTCTTGAAGGCCCTACTGTTGCAACCGGAGGTGCAATTGGTTCAAATTTAGGAAGATTATTACGTCTTACTTTTAAGCACCGAATGTTATTGCTTGGCTGCGCCTCTGCAGGTGCAATGGCTGCTATATTTAAAGCACCTATTGCAGCTATTGTATTTGCTTTTGAAGTAATTATGCTTGATTTAACCACATCTTCAATTATTCCAATATTAATTGCAGCCTCAGCAGGTACTTTAACTTCTTATGCTTTTTTAGGACAAAATGTGATCTACCAGGTTCAAGTTATAGGGAAATTTCAGTTTGATGATTTACCATTTTATATCTTATTAGGAATTCTTACTGGCTTATTGTCAACCTATTTCACCAAAGTGTATATGTATATTGGTCAATTATTTGAAAGAATTAAACATTCATATAATAAATTAATCATTGGAGGCTTGTCACTTGGTATTATTATACTATTCTTTCCCTCTTTATATGGTGATGGGTATGAGACTGTTAATCAGGCTTTGCATGGGGAGTATGAGTTTGTTTTTTCAAATAGTTTTTTTAGCTCCTATAGTGATAATATTATTGTTGCATTAATATTAATACTTGTTATAACTCTTATGAAAGTTGTTGCAACATCTATAACTTTTGGTAGTGGTGGCGTGGGAGGAATTTTTGCACCAACCTTGTTTATGGGTGCAAATGCAGGACTTCTATTTGCAACATTTTTAAAGTATATTGGAATTAAGGAAATTTCTATAAATAATTATGTATTAGTTGGAATGGCAGGTATGATTGCTGGTGTACTTCATGCACCATTAACAGGCCTGTTTTTAATAGCTGATTTAACCCAGGGATATACCTTGTTTATGCCATTAATGATTACAGCGACAATTTCTTATGCAACCATAAAATATTTTGAACCAAATAATGTATACACCATACAGTTAGCCAAGAGAAAAGAACTTCTTACCCATCATGCTGATAAAAATGCCCTAACATTAATGAAAGTTAGACAAATACTGGAAACTGATTTTATAAAGGTGGATAAAGATGCAACATTAAGAGATTTGGTAAAGGCTGTTTCGAAATCACCACGTAATATTTTTCCAATTGTTAATATAGATGATACCTTTCTTGGAGTAGTAACTCTTAATGATATTAGGAATATTATGTTTAAACCCGAAGAATATGACTCCGTTTATGTGAAAGACCTAATGTATGTTCCTTCTACATCAGTGGGTTTAAAAGATTCAATGGAAGATGTGGCGCATAAAATACAACACTCAAGGCGTTTTAACATAGTTGTGCTCGAAGATGGTAAATATGTAGGGTTTGTATCACGGGCAAATGTTTTCTCAAATTATAGACGGATACTCAAGAATATTTCTGAACATTAATCCTCAGGATATCCTGTAATTTCCTTAATTTGTTTGTATAAAGGATTTAAGTTGTTGTACATTTTCAAATAAACGTCTTCATAAAGTGCTTTGTAAATTTTAACATTTTTGGGTTTAGGATTGAATGTATCTGCATAGTTCACCATATTCTTAACTGCTTGGTCTAATGACGAAAATTCATTAATTCCATAAGCAGTTATTATTGCAGCACCTAAGCCTGATGTTTCGTATGTACTTCCACGAACAAGTGGCATATTAAAGACATCGGCAACTATTTGACAAATTTCATCACTTTGCGAAGCGCCACCCGAAACAGCTAATTTTTTAAATTTTAGGTTTCCTCGTTTTTCCAATCTTTGCATTCCATCAAGCATCCCATAGGCAAGTCCTTCAATTACAGCTCTGTAAATATGCTCTTTCTTGTGCACATCACCAAAACCAATCATAGCACCTTTGGCGTGTTTTTCTCCCAAACCCGGCGACCAATATGGCTGAACAATTAATCCCATTGCACCTGGTGGCGACTTGTGGAGTAGTTTGTTTAAAACTTCTTCAGCCGGAATGTTCTTTTGAGCAGCTTCTTGAACTTCTTTATGCGCAAATTCATTTTTAAACCACGAAATCATCCAAAATCCACGAAAAATTTCCATTTCTGGATTCCAATGCCCGGGCATGAGTGATGCATAAGCAGGGAAAAAGCGTTTAGGTTCAATATATTTGGGGGACGTAGTTTGTATGGTTGCAATAGTTCCAAAGCTCAGACTAGCTATTTTAGTATCCAGAACGCCCATTCCTAAAGTTTCACAACTTTTATCTGATCCACTTGCAATTACAGGTGTTCCAATAGTAATTCCTGTAGCATCAGAAGCTTTTTGACTTAGTTCTCCTATTTTCTGACCAGGATTAACTAGTTCTGAAAGTTTTTCCTTTTCAATAGGGTAAAGCTTTCCAGTCATTTCAAAAAGATCTTTAGGATTTGCCCATTTTTGTTTTTTATAATCAAAAGGTATGTAACCAACT
>JAOZNO010001082.1 GCA_029933755.1 Bacteroidales bacterium
TATCCTGTTACTTTACTTTGCCTTTTACGGTCAACTTCGTTTAAAAGTATTTTACGTATACGAAAAGTCGCTGGTGTTATTTCAACATATTCATCTCCCTGTATGTATTCTAAAGCTTCTTCAAGACTAAAAATAATAGGAGGGGCAATTCTTGTTTTATCATCGGCACCCGAAGCACGCATATTTGTTTGTTTTTTTGCTTTACAAACATTAGCAACAATATCGCCACTTTTAGAACTTTCACCAATTACCTGACCTGCATAAACCTTTTGTGTAGGTGCAATGAAAAACTTACCTCTATCCTGTAGTTTGTCAAGTGCATAAGCAAAAACCTGTCCTGCTTCCATTGCTATTAATGAACCATTCTGTCTTTTAGGTATTTCACCCTTAAAAGGTTCATATCCGATAAATCGGTGCGACATAACTGCTTCACCATTAGTTGCAGTAAGCATTCTTGTTCTTAAACCGATAATTCCACGTGAAGGTACTTTAAATTCTAAATGCACTCTGTCAGATTTTGTTTCCATGCTTAGCATTTCACCTTTTCGCATAGTTACCAAATCAATTACCTTTCCTGAAAACTCTTCAGTAACATCAACGGTCATTTCTTCAATAGGTTCATTTTTTTGTCCGTCAATATCTTTAAATAATACTTGGGGCTGTCCAACCTGTAGTTCATAGCCTTCACGACGCATAGTTTCTATCAATACCGATAAATGTAAAACGCCTCTTCCAAATACAGTAAATTTATCAGCAGAATCTGTTTCTTTAACCCTTAATGCCAAATTCTTCTCTAATTCCTTATTTAAACGATCCTTTAAATGTCGAGAAGTTACAAATTTTCCATCCTGACCAAAAAATGGGGAGTCATTAATTGTAAAAACCATGCTCATTGTTGGTTCATCAATAGCAATTGGATCTAATGCCTCAGGGTTTTCAAAATCAGCAACTGTGTCGCCAATATCAAAACCTTCAATACCTACTACACCACAAATTTCACCTGAGCCAACTTGTTCTACACTTTTTCTACTAAGCCCTTCATATATAAATAGTTCTTTAAGTTTAGAACGTACAGCAGAACCATCTTTTTTCATTAATGAAACCTGCATTCCTACTTTTAGCTCTCCTCTGTGTAATCTGCCAATAGCAATACGTCCAACATAACTTGAGTA
>JAOZNO010001083.1 GCA_029933755.1 Bacteroidales bacterium
TTAGCAAGTGATTAGTATCACAGAGTATTTAAACCTAGGCAATTACAACAAGAGTTTATACAAAAAATAGAATATGAAAGCAATGATACTTGCTGCTGGAAAAGGCACACGTTTACAAATACTTACAGACAATATGCCTAAAGCATTGGTCAAAATTCATGGCAGGCCATTATTAGATATTATTATAAATAAGTTAAAAAATGATGGTTTTACTGATATTATAGTAAACGTACACCATTTTGCTGAGCAGGTAGTCGATTTTATAAACGCACAAGACTACGGAATTAATATTGAAATTTCTGATGAAACAGAGCAGTTATTAGATACCGGTGGCGGAATTTTAAAAGCCAAAAGCTTTTTTGAAGGCTCTGAAGCTTTTCTTGTTTATAATGTTGATATTTTATCTGATATTAATCTACTTGATTTATACAATTCCCATATTAAATCAGGTGCTATGGCAACTCTTGCTGTAAAAAAAAGAACAACTACCAGACAATTACTTTTTGATTCAGAAGGTAACTTATGTCAATGGAGAAATATAGAAACCGGTGAAATTAAAAATGCAAGAGATCCATTTGGTGAATTAAGTCCTTTAGCTTTTAGTGGAATTCACATTTTAAACACCAATATTTTCAAACAAATCACAGAAACCGGAAGCTTTTCTATAATAGCCACTTACCTACGATTAGCGGGTAAACATGATATAAAATCATACATCCATAATTATTCAAAATGGTTTGACATGGGTCGTTATCATCATGTTCTGGAGTTTAACAAACATGGAAACCTGAACGAACTTCTCTAATGGTTGCTGTGCTAAATAATCGTTTCATTTCTTAACATGTCTGGAAATGGATAAAAAAAGCTCATGACAAATAAATTATCTCTAAATTAGATATTTCCATCATCATTAATAAAACTTAGTTTTATTAAGCATTTCATTAATCAAAATATTACTTGATAAGGTCAATTAATATCTTTTCTGCAATTATTTTTTTCTTATATTTAGGCATATAAGAAAACTACTCTTTTTTCAAGTAGCTTTTAGAAATCATCAAGAGTAAGGCTTGTGAACCGAGTTTACGAGTTCATAGCCTGCCCCGATTTTTTTCGGGGAACACCATAAAATAATCAAAACATGGTGAATAAATCTTGAAAATCAGGGAGTTT
>JAOZNO010000395.1 GCA_029933755.1 Bacteroidales bacterium
TCCATCATGCAAATCTTTTGCAAATCTTTTTCTTTCTTTTTCTTCTGTCTCAATTATCAGGTTAAGTTTTTGTTTTTCTTCTTTTTGCCTTTCTGTAGTATCTCTTGATACATGTAATATTGCATTTCTATTTTTATGCGTTATTATTGTTCCATTTATCTCAACATATACTTTATCCCCTTTATTATTTGTAAAATATGTTCTAAAAACATCCAGCTTGTGTTTTAATACATTACTAAAATAACTTTCAATTGATTTTTTTCCTTGTTTACGATGAAATTCTTTTAAGTTTAAATTAAATAACTCTTTTTTAGATAATCCTATGCGTTTTCCAGTTATATCATTAAATTCTAAAAAATTTCCGTCCAAATCAGTAATAAAAATAGCATCACTGCTTGAATTAAAGATATTTTTGAAATTGTTCCTACTTGTCCTAAGTTCAATTGTTCTATCAGCAACAAGTTCTTCAAGGTGGTTTCTGTGCTTTTCAATTTCTGTTTTTGATTTTTTTAAATCCAAATGAGTTTTAACTCTTGCAATAAGTTCAGGTTCAAAAAAAGGTTTTGAGATATAATCAACAGCACCAAGTTTAAACCCATGAATAATGCTCTCTGTTTCACTTTTTGCCGATAGAAAAATGATGGGAATATCATTGGTAGTTTTATTTTCTTTTAAAATTTTACAAACCTCAAAACCATCCATTTCCGGCATCATAATATCCAATAGAATTAAATCCGGCAAATGTTTTTCTGCAGTATTAAATGCTTCTTCTCCGTTTTGAGCTAAAAGCACATTTATTTGTTTTGGAATCAATGCATTAGCAACAATATTTAAATTATCAGCAATATCATCAACTATTAAAACAGTTTGTTTATTTTCCATATGTACTTTTTATCAGCAGAAATCCGAAAACCAAATAAAGAATCAGCTTTTCACTTCGTTTTTCAGACTTTCTATTTCAAATTTATTTTATTAATTGCAAACACCAAAGTTTTTGCTGATATTTTTACCTTTTTTGACATTGAGTCTGCTCCGAAAAGTCTAAAAAACTCAAATTTATGTGTTTTAGTGTCGGCGTGAATTTGTTAAATGTCCGATTATAAGATGAAATTATTATTTGATTTTTACAAAAATACTCACACCGACACTTATCGAAGTGGCCTCAATATTTAACATTTTAATACTTGCCTTATTTTATATCATCAACAGGCCTGTACGGAATAGTAAAATAAAAAGTAGCACCTTTATTTATTTCAGACTCAATCCAAATTTTACCACCAAGCAACTCCACATAGGCTTTTGAAATGGAAAGTCCAAGTCCTAAACCACCATAATCCCGTGTACTCGTTTCTTCAACCTGCCTGAAATTTTGAAATATTTTGTGATGCATTTTGGAGTCAATCCCAATACCGGTATCTTTAACGAAAAACTCGATAAAACCATCTGATTTTTTATATCCAAATTCTATCTTCCCTTTTTGTGTAAATTTAAATGCATTTTCAATAAGTATAGTTAAAGTTTGTTTCAACTTTGCAAAATCTGTGTTTATTGTAGCCAAACCATTTTCAAGTTCACTATACCAAAGAATATCAAGGCTCTTTTTTTCAGCTACGGGTTTGTAATAATTACCAAGCTCTAATAATAAATCATTAACATTTACAGTATTATTTTTTGTTTTTTCAACCCCTGCTTGTATTTTTGAGATATAAATAATTTCATCCACAATGCCTAAAAGCTTATCTGTACTCGTTGTAATAACCTCAATATATTCATCACGCTGATTATCAGTCAAATCAGGCATGGATAAAAATTGTGTAAACCCAATTATACCATTCATAGGGGTACGTATTTCATGAGATACATTATTTAAGAAAGCCGTTTTTAACCGATTGCTTTCTTCTGCCTTCGTTTTTGCCTTTTCTAATTCTTTATTATTCTTTTTTAATTCATCTGCAATAAGTTTTCTTTCTTTAACCTCAGCATTTAACTCTTTATTAAGCGTTCTCAATTGAGCAGTTCGTTCATTTACTTTTTGTTCCAGAATAATATTTGCTTCCTCCTTTTCCTTTCGCATACGAGTAAGAGTCAGATGTGTTTTAACTCTTGCGATAAGTTCCGGTTCAAAAAAAGGTTTTGAAATGAAATCAACAGCGCCTAGTTCAAAGCCTTTTAATATGTTTTCAGACTCTCCTATTGCTGTTAAAAAAATTACAGGGATATCTTTGGTTTGGTAATTATCCCCAAATTGACGACAAACTTCAAAACCGTCCATTTCGGGCATCATAATATCAAGTAGAACTAAATCCGGCAAAAGTTTTGTAGTGGTTGCAAGAGCCTCTTTACCACTTTGTGCCAACAGAACATTAATATTCTCCCTTATTAATAAATCTGCAACAATATTCAGGTTGTCAGCAATATCGTCAACTATTAAAACTGTCTGTCTATTTTCCATATATACTTTTTTACAGAAAGAATTTTAAAGACCCAAGTCGGAAGGTGTAAGTTATTTTCTACTTCGAACTTATTTTATTAAAATCTTCATTATATCATTATATTTTTTTAGCAGGTCTTTTAGTTTATTAATATCAAAATTATTTATTGATGCATAAATAGCTTCACTATATCTCTTAAGTCCTGGAGTATCATATTTTTCGCCAATATGTTGATTTTTTTTTGCAAAGTTTTTTAAATCATCAACAGAAAAAATCTCTAATAATCTACCTTGAAATGGTTCTAATTCCTCTTTCACTGTATTTTTCAAGGCATCAGGAAAAGTTCCTATTTCCTCTTTTTGCTTTTGCAGCTCCAAAATGCAATTTACAGGTTTTATTTCTTTTAAACCTTCTATTTTCTTTGTTTTATGTTTTAAATATTTTGCAATCGTTTTTATTAGTGTATCTTTATTTATCGGTTTTGTAAGGTAATCATCAAAAACGGAGCTATATTTTGCAATTCCTTTCTTTGTGGCATTTGCCGTAAGGGCAATAATCGGTATTGATTTCAATTTCTCAATTCCTTGTATAATTTTAGTAATTTCATAGCCGTTTAATTTTGGTAATTGGATGTCCATCAAAATTAAATCAGGTGTGTAGGTTTTCAAAATTTCAAGAGCTTGTTCACCCGTTTCAGCTGTGTTTAATTTAATATTTTTATCCTTAAGGTAGGAGGATACTATTTCCCTGTTGTCTTCAAGGTCTTCAACATAAAGTATTTTTGCCTTTTTAAAAGTTACATTAACACTTTCTTCTTTAATTTTTTCATGGTAAATATCCGACACCTTTACATTTTTTAATACAATTTTAAATGTAGAACCTTTGCCAACATTGCTTTCAACCGTAATTGTACCGTCCATAAGTTCAACTAACTGTTTTGTAATAGTCAGCCCTAGACCTGTTCCTTGGTATTTATGGATACTTTGTCCTTCAATTTGCTGGAAACTTTCAAAAATTACATCAATTTTATTTTCAGGGATTCCAATGCCAGTATCTTTAACTTCGATAATCAAATCTAAACTTTCAGAGAGTTCAGAACTTTCCAAAAGTTGGTTAGTTGTTACAGTAATTAAAACAGAACCTTTTTCTGTAAATTTAAGTGCATTGCTAACAAGATTTAAAAGGACTTGCCTAATACGGGTAGAATCAATCAATAATGATTTTGGCAGATTTTCATCAAAATCAAGCTTTGTGGGTACTTGTTTCTGCTTTGAAATTTCTGAAAAAACAAGAGGTATTTCATTAAAAATATCATACAGATTTACTGGTTCTTTTTGAATTTGGAATTGTCCGGCTTCAATTTTTGAAAGATCAAGAATATCATTTATAAGTTCAAGCAAATTATTCCCGTTTCTTTCAATTTTATCAATGAAGGAACGATGTTTCTCATTTTTCAATCTGTTTTTCAAAATGGTTGAAAATCCAATTATTGCATTCATGGGTGTCCGGATTTCATGGCTCATGTTTGCCAGAAATTTACTTTTCAGGCGATTAGCTTTGTCGGCCTCTTGTTTAGCTGTTTCTAATTCAATATTTTTCTGCTTTATGGTTTTAATTGATTCTGACAATATCAACATTGATTTTACTCTTGCCCGAAGTTCAATTTTATCAATAGGTTTTCGTACGTAATCAGAAGCTCCAGCATCCAGTGCTATATCTAAATCATGTATTGTCATCATAGTACCTGTTGCCATCATTATTGGAATATGTGCAACTTTGGTATTATTTTTAATTTTTTTTATTAGTTCAATACCATTCATCTCAGGCATTACCCAGTCAGTGATTATTAAATCAGGTATTTTTGCCAGTGCTATATGGTATGCCATTTTTCCATTCAATGCCTGATAAAAAACATATTCTTTGTTGTCTTTCAATATATCCACCATGCTGCGGGTAATATCAGCTTCGTCATCAACAAGTAATATTTTATATTTTTTCATCTGTCTATTTTTTATTGTTTTCTGTTGCCAGATGGAACCGCCCCGACAAATCGGGGCTTGTTTCATGCGTTTATTATTTCAGAATTTACTTAAACGAAAAATGTACTACTACTTGTTTATCACACTATTATACATATTTTCGTTACAACGGTA
>JAOZNO010000396.1 GCA_029933755.1 Bacteroidales bacterium
AGCCCTTAGCGAAACAGACAGAATTATGAAAGAAATTGATAAAATTGAGATAGAATAATTAAAACATGAAAACTAAACATTATGCTTTGTTATTGCAATTCTAAAAAAGCATTTAGTGAATGTTGTGAACCCATAATACTTGGAAAGCAAGATGCCGAAACAGCCGAGCAATTGATGCGCTCGCGCTATAGCGCTTATGTGGTGGCTAATGTTAATTATTTGTTGAATAGTCATCACCCCAACACTCGTCCTACAAAAGAGCGAAAAAGCATACTTAAATGGACAAAATCGCTTAGCTGGATAAGTTTAGAGATCATTTCGAAACAGAAGGGGCAGCCGATTGATAAGGAAGGCAATGTGGAATTTAAAGCCCTGTATATGGAAAACGGAAAAATAGAGTGTATTCATGAAAACTCTTATTTTGTAAAAGAAAACAACAGGTGGTATTATGCACCAAGTGCTATTTAATGCTGCTTACGCACTTGTGCAAAGCTCTTACAATATGTAAGTTGCTTAAAAGTAAATATACAAATAAAAATGTCAGGGTACTTATAAATCAGGTATACACAAACAATGAATAATTTAACAAACAAATACGGTTTAAACTCAAGAGTTAAACTAGAAGAATTAAGCGAAAACAATATTGGAATAGTTAAACTTATAAAAAGCCGTATCATTCAAAAAGATACACATAAAATTATTGAAATAGCTGATCTTATTCGCAAAACGGATTCGAGCATAATAGTGAGTCTTATTTGCAATAATAATATTTGTTCAAAATCGCTTGCATTGTTAAAAGAAAATAGAATTGAGCTGATATTTAAATAAACCTTAATTAATAAGTAACCAATAGCAACATCATGATTAAAAAAACATTATTTATTACAATCTTAAGTCTAATTGTAGCAAGCAGCCTTTTTGCACAATCTACAACAAGAAAATTTAAAGGCTTTAAAGATTTTAAAAACCAACTTGAGGTTTATACAAATGATGGGAAATATATTATTAAAGCATATAATGATAGAATAATCGAAACAAGTTTTATACCTGAAGGTGAAATATTTAATGCATTTTCATATGCGGTAGTAATGAAACCCGTTGAAACAAAAACTCAAATCACTGAGAATAATCAATCCTTATTATTTAAAACCGATGGAATTTCTGTTAAAATAGAAAAATCACCTTTTAAGATTAGTTATTATTTTAACAACAAACTGTTAATTTCTGAAAATAAGGGCTATATCAAAAATGATAAATATGAAATACTAAATTTTAGTTTAGATAAAGACGAAGCTTTATTTGGGGGAGGTGCACGGGTTTTAGGGATGAACCGTCGAGGTAATCGTCTGGAATTATACAACCGTGCTCATTATGGATACACAACAGAATCCAGCTTAATGAATTACTCCATACCTATGGTTTTATCCTCAAAAATATATGCTGTTCATTTTGATAATGCACCCATTGGCTTTTTAGACCTTGATAGTAAAGGAACAAACGAACTAAATTACGAAACCATTAGTGGTAGAAAAACTTACCAGGTAATTGCTGGTGATACATGGTGTGATTTGATTGACCAATATACAGAATTAACAGGAAAACAGCCGCTACCACCTCGTTGGGCTTTTGGGAACTTTTCAAGTCGATTTGGCTACCACAGCGAAAAAGAAACACGCGAAACAGTGAACAAATTCATACAGGATTCAATACCCGTTGATGCGGTTATTATTGATATTTACTGGTTCGGGAAGAATATTAAAGGCACTATGGGTAATTTAGCCTGGTATACTGACTCTTTTCCTACACCCAAAAAGATGATTGCTGATTTTAAAGAAAAAGGGGTAAAAACAATCTTGGTAACTGAACCTTTTATTTTAACAACATCAAACCGATGGAACGAAGCCGTTGAAGAAAAAATTCTTTGTACTGATACAGCAGGTAATCCATTCAAATATGACTTTTACTTTGGTAATACCGGACTTATTGACTTGTACAAACCAGAAGGAAAGAAATGGTTCTGGGATATTTACAAGAACCTAACACTTGATGGTGTTTCTGGTTGGTGGGGCGATTTAGGCGAGCCTGAAGTTCACCCTACTGAATTGCAACATGCAATTGGTGGTGCTGATAAAGTCCATAATGTGTACGGACATAGCTGGGCACAATTAATTGCCGAAGGCTACAAAAAAGATTTTCCTGATACAAGACCATTTATTCTTATGCGTGCGGGTTCAGCCGGATCGCAACGTTTTGGTTTAATTCCATGGAGTGGTGATGTAAACCGAAGCTGGGGCGGATTAAAACCTCAAACCGAAATTGCTTTGCAAATGGGTATGCAGGGTCTTGGTTATATGCATTCAGATCTTGGTGGTTTTGCTGGCGATTTAGATGATACAGAACTTTATACCCGTTGGTTGCAATATGGTGTGTTCCAACCTATTTACAGGCCACATGCACAAGAAGAACTTGCCTCTGAGCCTGTTTTTAAAGATGAGAAAACAAAGGCTTTTGCAAGGGAATCAATTAACATGCGATATAGTCTAATGCCATATAACTACACCCTTGCTTTTGAAAATAACCAAAAAGGCACACCTTTAATGCGACCTTTACTATTTGAAGAACCAAACAATGAAAAGCTTATAATTAGATCAGATACTTACCTTTGGGGTAATGATTTTTTGGTTTCACCTATAACAGAAGCCGGTTTATTATCTAAAAAAGTATATTTCCCGAATGGTTCAACATGGATTGACTTTTATAACGGAATAGCCTATAATGGTGGTCAGGAATATTTAATTGTTACCAAAGAAAACCATATCCCGGTATTTGTTCGGGCCGGTTCTTTTATACCCATGGTAAAACCGGTACAAAGCACTAAATATTATTCAACCAAAGAACTTGCGATACATTACTATTTTGATGAAAGTGTAAAAAGCTCATCAGGTAAAATGTATGATGATGATGGTGAAACACCAAATGCTTTTGAAAAAGGTGAATATGAACTCATGAGCTTTAAAAGTGAAGTAAAATCAGAAAAATTATTGATTAACTTTAACTCAAATAAAGGAAATTACAAATCGAAACCTGATTCAAGAAACATAAAGCTGCTTATTCATAATCTATATAAAAAGCCTAAAAAACTGCTTGTTGGTGATAAAAAGATTAAAATCTCAAAGTCTGAGAATGGTAAAGTTTATTGGAATAAAGATGATAATATCTTGACAATCAATTTTGATTGGAAAGGAGAGGATAAATCTATTAAATTTAAAGCTAAGTAATTTCTGGAACTAGACTCATAACGTACTGATAGTAAGTGGTGAGTTGTGTTTATTTATATATTCAGAATTCGTTGTTCATTATTCGATATTTTTTATGACAATAAAGATTGCGATAAGTAAGAATATCTGAAACTTATAAACAGGTGTGTAATTAATTGCACATCTGTTCCATTTAATAAATTTGATGCAATAATCAGCAATATAAAAATATGAAATCTTTTGTTAAAATATTTGTTGTTTTCCTGCTTTTTCCCTTTTTATCATGTGAATATATTCAAAAAAGAATTGATATTTCTAGTATTAAGGATATGAAACAAGAGATATTTGCTGATTTTCAGACTGGAGATCCGAAAAGATTAAAATCATTTATAGATTCTATTGATACAGATGATGATACGAAACCATTGTTCTTAGATGAAATAAGAATAAGTAAGAGAAAGAGCTGGAGTCTAAAAAAGGTAGTTAAAGCTGATTTAATTGAAGAACTTATTAGTTTTCCCAGTTTATTATCAAAAGATATTCTTGGTGATTCAGCAAGGTTCTATACATATAGAATTTCTGATTTTAAAGATAGTAAAACGATATTGTGGATTCCGGGTTTTGGCGTTTCTGATATGGCATTTCATTTAATTAAAAATATTTTTATCGAAGAACTTAAGCATGGTTACAATGTTGTTGTTTATATTCCTCCATATCATTTAGAAAGGAGATTGCCGGACAAAGATGATGGTGTTGGGTTTTTTAGTGCAGATATGCAAAAAAACCTATTTACCAGTTTTGAACAGTTAAGGGAAATCAGAACGATAAATCTTTTTCTGAAAAAACAAGGGGTGAAAGAAATTAGTAGTTGGGGTGGCTCTATGGGTGCATCAACTTTATTGTTATCATCAAAGTTTACTAACTATGAACATATTTGTTTAATGATTCCATTACTTGATTGGCATACAGCTGTTTTTGATAGTGAGTATTTTAAACCATTGGTAGATAGTTTGTTTGTATATGGCTTTGATAGTCTTTCTATTGCTGGCACATTAAAAAAAATGAGTCCTGAAAATTACCAGTTACCCCTAAAACCTGGTAATATGTTCGTACAGTATGCAAAATATGATCAGCTCAGTTCAGAGCGGGTAATACAAGCTTTCATTAAAAAAAACAACATTACAAAAGTGAAATCATATAATACAAGTCATGCAACTATTTTGCTTTCAAGAAGCGTGTATAAAGATTATGCTTCTTTTTTAGACTCAGTTAATTAGTGTTTGACCGAAAACTCCAATTTCGTCGTTATGCTCATCTTAAAATCC
>JAOZNO010000397.1 GCA_029933755.1 Bacteroidales bacterium
GAAAAAATACGTAATAAATTAATTTCTTTATAATATGAACAGAATAATTTTACCTTTATTATTTTTAGCGTTCATAGTTGGCGGAGTCAGTGAAAAAACGAATGCTCAATGTAAGCAGCAGGTTGTATATCAGTGTGCGACCAATATTGATAAAGCGATCTACTTAAGAGACTTTAATACTAAGCTAAGAAAAGGAAAGAAAGGGCACGGTTCAGGTACTAAATGGGCTGTTGTTTTAAATAAGGGAACTCATTATAGGTTTACTTTATGTACACAGGGCGGTTTTGAGAGCAATGTTATATTAACATTATTTGATGCCAAACATCCTGAAGACAGAAAACCATATCAGGTTACAAAATACACAGGTAATCGTAAAACGAGTAACCGTTTTGATTTTATCTGCAATAAATCAGGAACTTACTATTTATCTATTCGTTTTAAACCAGGGAAAGAGAGTAAAAAATCCTGTGCAGTTGGGATATTATCTTTTGTTGGAAAGAATAAATAGATTCATATAAAAAATAAGAAAAGGGAAAGTACTCTAAGTATCTTCCCTTTTCTTGTTCTTTAATCAAAAGTTGATTATTTCCACAAGGACACTGTTTATAAATATTTTTTTAAAAGACTACTCATTTGCAGTTGTAACTCTAAGGCTTTTAATCTGGCTTTTTCTGCAAAATCCTGTTTATTACCGGCAAAAATAATTCCCCTTGAAGAATTAACAATCAAACCACAGTTTTTATTCATCCCATTAATTACAACCTCATCCAGATTGCCTCCCTGTGCACCAATTCCCGGAACAAGCAAAAAATGATCAGGTATTAGTTTTCTAATTCTCCTCAAATGTTCTGCTTTTGTTGCACCAACCACAAACATTGTGTTTTCTTTAGTACCCCATTTTATTGTTTCGCTAATTACTTTTTCATACAAATAGGCATTATCTTCAGAAATCCAGTTAAATTGAAAATCAGAAGCTCCGATATTCGAAGTTAAGGCTAAAACAATTACCCATTTCTCAGCAAAACTTAAAAATGGTTCAACTGAATCCTTTCCCATATAAGGTGCTACTGTTATGGAATCAAAATTCATATGGTTAAAAAACGCTTTTGCATATTCTTTTGATGTATTTCCAATATCGCCACGTTTTGCATCAGCTATTAAAAATAGTTCAGGATAATTCTTATTTAAGTATGTAATCGTTGCCTCAAGGCTTTTCCATCCGGTAGTTCCTCTGCTTTCGTAAAAAGCAATATTAGGTTTATATGCAATAGCCAGATCGTGTGTGGCATCAATAATACGTTTGTTAAATTCGAATACCGGATCATCAAACTGCAATAAAAATTCAGGTATTTTAGTTATATCACTATCAAGTCCAATACATAAAAAACTTTGTTTTTTTACTATTTCTACGGTAAGTTCTGAAAATTTCATGTTTTGGTATCAAATTAAATTTAAAACGATAACTTATTATACTATGCGTCTTCCGTCTCCTTCATTCTTTCAGCATTCTCAGCAACTTGCAATTTATCAATAAGTTCAGCAATATCACCATTTATTATATTGGGTAAATTGTAGGCTGTATAATTTATTCTATGGTCAGTTACTCTACCTTGTGGGTAGTTATAAGTTCTAATTTTTGCTGATCTGTCTCCAGTAGAAACCATTGTTTTTCTCTTTGAAGATATTTCATCTAAATATTTCTGGTGTTCAATATCATATATTCTTGAACGAAGCTCTTTCATTGCTTTGTCCAAATTTTTAATTTGAGATTTTTCATCCTGACATGTAACAACAATTCCTGAAGGTTCATGTGTTAAGCGAATTGCCGAATAGGTAGTATTTACTGACTGTCCCCCAGGGCCAGACGAGCAATAAGTATCTTTCCTTATGTCAGCAGGATTAAGCTCTATATCAAACTCCTCAACTTCTGGTAATACTGCAACCGAGGCTGCCGAAGTATGTACACGTCCTTGTGTTTCAGTTTTTGGAACACGTTGAACACGATGTACACCTGACTCGTATTTAAGAATACCATAAACATCTTTTCCTTCAACAGAAAAAATAATTTCTTTATAGCCACCTGAAGTTCCTTCTGAAGTATTTGAGATGCTAATTTTCCAGCCTTTTGTTTCACAGAATTTAAAATACATCCGTGCTAATTCTCCAGCAAATATACTTGCTTCATCACCACCAGTTCCTGCCCTAATTTCTACTATTGCATTTTTAGCATCTTCCGGATCTTTAGGTATTAGTAAAACTTTAATTTCTTCTTCTATCTTTGGAATTTGTGCTTCAAGATCAACAAGCTCTTCTTTAGCCATTTCCTTCATCTCTGCATCGTCTTCTTCGGCAAGCATTTGCTTTGATGATTTTATATTATCTACTATATTTTTATACCTTTTGTATGCATCTACAATCGGTTCAAGCTCTTTGTATTCCTTATTTAATTTTATATATCTTTTCATATCTGCAATAATCTCAGGATCTGAAATTTGTTGCATGATATTATCAAATTTTATTTTTATACCTTCTAATTTTTCTAATAACGAATTATAATTCATAATTTTAATATTGAATATTATTTTATTCTGATGTTGATGATTGATTAAAATAGGAAAGTGATTTTGGTTGTTAAGAAATAATTAAATGTATAGCTTATCCTTAACAGGTATCTAAAATATTACTAAAGCTAACGGAATTTATTAAATTTATAAATTGTAATATCCACAACTAAATAATTTTACTTTTACAACAAATACCTAAATCACTATTTTATTAAGAGTTATATGAAATTTTGCAGAATATGTTTTTATAAAAACCCTCAATGAGGGCACAAAAGTACAATTAATACTCAAATTGACCAAATTCACTCTTTATGGTGAGTTTCTTTTTATCAGATTTTAAACAACGTCCAACAATTTGTGCATCAATATTAAAGGATTTAGAAATGTTAATAATCTCTTTGGCATATTCTGCAGGCAAATAAATTTCAAAACGGTGTCCCATATTAAAAACTTTATACATTTCTTGCCATCCAGTATCTGATTCTTTCTGAATAATCTTAAAAAGAGGCGGAACAGGAAACATATTATCTTTAATGATATGCAATTTATTAACAAAGTTCAGGACTTTGGTTTGTGCACCTCCTGAACAATGAATCATTCCATGAATATCTTTTCGATGTTTATCAAGTATTTCCTTAATAACAGGTGCATAAGTTCTTGTTGGTGATAAAACTAGTTTGCCTATATCCAGGGGTAATTCTTTATTTTGGTCAGTAAGTTTATAAGTTCCTGAATAGCATAGCTCAGCTGGTATCATTGGATCAAAACTTTCAGGATATTTCGTAGCAAGATAATTTGAAAAGACATCATGTCTTGCCGAAGTCAGACCATTGCTTCCCATACCTCCGTTGTATTCTTTTTCATAACTTGCTATTCCAGAGGATGATAATCCTACAATTACATCGCCTTCAGTAATTTTCTCATTGGTAATTACATCAGACCTTTTCATTCTGGCTGTTACTGTTGAATCAACAATAATGGTTCGTACTAAATCACCAACATCAGCAGTTTCGCCACCGGTACTATACATTTTTATGCCTAAATTACGCATTTCGGCCAGAAATTCTTCTGTTCCGTTAATTAATTCAGAAATTACTTCACCGGGAATTAGATTCTTATTTCTACCAATTGTTGATGAAATTAAAATATTATCTGTTACACCAACACATAATAAATCATCCGTATTCATTACAATAGCATCCTGGGCAATACCTTTCCATACGGAAAGGTCACCTGTTTCTTTCCAGTAGAGGTAAGCAAGTGAAGATTTTGTACCGGCTCCATCAGCATGCATAATTGTACAATATTCATCATCACCTGCTAAAAGGTCAGGAATTACTTTACAAAATGCATTTGGAAAAATACCTTTGTCCACATTTTTAATTGCCTCATGTACATCTTCCTTTGATGCTGAAACTCCTCTTAAATTATATCTTGATTCTTTCATTTGAAATTGGAAGTTAGAAATTAGAATCTTGCAGTTCCAATAACTATAAATTAACTAAATTATGGGCAAAAGTAAAAAACTGTAGCAATTTTAGCTTAAAATTTATTCACCAAATTGAATGCCTGATTCATTAAAATCAGTACGTAATACTTTAAATTCTGTACGTCTGTTAATTTGATGAGCAATTTCTTTTTTCTCACTTGACGATAAGTGATTAATAAAATCTTCGTTTAAGATATCCCTTTCTTTTAGAAATGCATATTTTGCAGCTAATTTTTTTGTCACAACTTTTGGTTTTTCTTCTCCATATCCTTTTGCAGTAAGTCGCTCAGCTTTAATACTTTTTTTTATAAGATAGTCAACAACTGACTGTGCACGTCTTTGCGATAAGTCAATATTATCCGGATTTGAACCTCTGAAATCAGTATGTGCTGATAATTCTATGGTAATTGTATTATTATCATTAAGTATTTCTACTAAATTATCTAAAGCAACAGTCGATTCAGGTCGTAAATCTGCTTTATTTAAGTAATAAAAAATATTTTCAATTTCAATAAAAATA
>JAOZNO010000398.1 GCA_029933755.1 Bacteroidales bacterium
TTAGCTGTTTCTTTTACCGGTTCTTTTAATATTTTATCAAAATACATGGCAAAAGAACGATATAGAAAGTGTGTCCATTTTCCAAAAGGAACTATCAGTAAAGCCCATTGAACAAGAACAATTAAATGGAATAAATACATCCAAATGTTTGTTTCCATTATATCCAGATCAATAAAAACCCGTACTAAAAATGCTGTAAATCCTAAAAGGAATAACCAGATAACAAAAAACCAGTCAGACGGCTGCGAAAATTTGCTGATTTCCTTTTTCTGTTTCATACGACTTCCCACAAAATCAACGGTTACAATAAACACGATTGCACTTTCGATGTATCCTAAAATGATGATAAATAAATTATCTGTCCCAAACCAATCGAGCACAACGGTTGTAAATAGTAAACTTAGATACCCTATTACCAGTACAAGGTGTTCAAGCCAACGGAATTCATTATCATCACAGTCTCTGGCTCGTTTTTGGGTAAACATGTGCACAATCAGCTCCCAAATACATTTAAAATAGCTTGCAAAAGCAATATTCTTTTTCTCTTTTAATACAGTCATCCACCACATTCGTATAATATTTGGCAGAAGAATAAGCGAGAAAACAGTTGCAATTGAAATCATTTCAAATAAATGACCAAAATGCATGATTTTTTCAACATTAAAGTTTTCATAAAAGCTATAATAAATTACAGCAATAGCGGTAATAAGAAAAGCTATTATGGTTAGAGGCAGAGATTTGTATAATAAACCGGATAATCCTGTCCAGTCATATTTAGCTGTAAGATAACGCCTTAGAGCCATCATTAATTCGCCGGGATTTGCAGTTCGTGGACAAGACTCACTACACTCTCCACAATAATAGCACAACCAAGGCTTTAAAGAGGTTTGAATTTCATCTTCAAGACCCAAAACGCTATATCTCACCATTTCGCGTGGGAATGAATCGTCTTCGGTTGATAATGAACAAACTGCCGTACAAGTTCCGCAATTATAACATGCGTTAAAATTTACAGATCCATATTTTTTTAATTCGGTTGCGAAATCAGGATTTATATTTGCCATTGTATTATTCTTTTTGTTTTAGTTTATAAGAAAAATATTCGTCCATATCATCAATTTCTCCGGTTTCTACATCGCCGTACTTTCTTAATGTCATTAAATGAAATGTAATAACATCAATTGATAGATCAATTTCTTTAGCTAATTGAGGAATTGATTTTGGACCTGATTCCAGAGCTTTTAGTATTAATTTTTTCTTTTTATTAAACTCTTTTCGTTTAGTTTTAACTTCATCTGAAACAGTCCTGATTTTTTTTATATGATCGATTGTTTTACTTGTTTTCATATTTATTTATATTTAAACTGATATTACCTACTAATTAACTACAGCTCTTATTTAAATTTTCTTTATTTTCTAATTTTATCAATATTTTGGTTATTTGATGATTTGTTTATCTGTTTATTTTATCATCATCAAATAACCAAATAACCAAATCATCAGCATACAAAAAACACATTGTTAAACAGCTAACAAATTACAGAAAACCTAAACCATCGCCTTAATGACCAATAACTAATTTCCAATTACTAATTACTAACTTTAAATAAGTGCTTCAATCATGCTTTCAATTTCAATATCAGTATAACCAATTAATTGAATCGCATTTTCAGGACATACAGGAATACACATTCCACAACCTTTACAAGCTGAGTTATTAACTACAGAAACGATTTTTCCATCATGTTCTTCAGTTGTAATTGCATCATAAGGACAAATCTTTATACAGTCGCCCGATGATTTACAAAGTGATTTATCAATTACGGCCAAAGTTGGTTCCAATTCAATTTCGCCTTTGCTTATTAATGAGTTTGCCTTTACAGCTGCTGATAGTGCAGATTTTACAGACTCTGTGATATTTTTTGGCGATTGACAAGCACCTGCAATATGCACACCATCAATAACCGTTTCAACAGGTCTTAATTTTGGATGAATTTCATTATAGAATTTATCTCTTCCGATTGGAATTTTTAATATATCTGCAATTTTCCTTTCTTTTCGTGGAACCATTCCGGTAACAAGAACCAATAAATCAAGATCTACTTCAATTTCTTTTCCTTTGGTTAAAAAGTCCTCAATTGCTACTTTTGGCCCATTACCATTCATTGTAATAGCCGGTGTGGAATCATTGTAAAATTGCATGAAAATATCACCACTTTCTGAAGCTTCATGATAAAGAAGCTCTTGCTTTCCATAGGTTCTTATTCCTCTGTTGAAATGAAAATTTTGAATATTTTTATACTTTTTCCTTACAACAATACCTGTATAAATGGCTGATGTACAGCAATATCTTGAACAATATTTGTTTTCACCTTCAGGCTGACGACTACCAACACAATAGATATATCCTATTTTGTTGATTTTCTTACCTTTATAAATAAGTTCTTTATCGTTTAATTCGATTAACCGCTTCATTTGCTGAAGTGTAATAACTGAATCAACTGTTTTGTAACCAAATTCACCTTCTTTGGGTTCGTAAGGATCAAAACCGGTAGTGATAAGAATTGCACCTGCCTTTAAATTTAATATTTCAACTTTTTGGTCAAAATCAATATCAGGACATAACTTAAGACAATCACCACAACGAGTACAATTTTTATCATCTATTGCAGGTATTTCAGGAAATTCGCTAGGATAGTTTTTATATATAGCTTTCCTTTTAGTTAAGCCAAAATTAAATTCATCATCAACTTCAATAGGACAAATTTCCAGAACTTTGTCAAATTTATCCATGTCCAGTTCACACTGTGGCTTTATATATCTGGGTGTTATTTTTATCTCTAAATTAAAATCACCAACACTACCTGATTTAGCAACCACTTCGGCACCAGTAAATAGAGTTATGTCACTATGGGATTTTATTTGTTTATACAAGGTCGAAACAACATCTCTACCTGATTCACCTGTTGTAAAAAGCTCGTTCCATTGTGAGGTTCTCCCACCTACAAAGTGCGTTCTTTCAATTAAATATACCTGTGAACCCATGTCTGCCAACTCAATTGCCGATCGCATTCCTGCAATACCGGCACCTACAACAATAACCGTGTTTTCTGATGAAATTTTCAACTTTTCTAAAGCGACAGAATGTTTTGCCTTTGCAATACCTGCTTTTACAAGCTTAATTGCTTTTTCCGTAGCATCAGCTGGTTTATCAGAATGTGCCCATGAACATTGCTCACGAATATTTACCTGAACATAGTTATATGGATTTAATCCTGCCCTGTCCGCAACGTTTCTAAACGTATGAAGGTGTAATTTTGGCGAACATGAAGCGACAACAAGTCCATCTAAGTTTTGTTCTTCAATATCTGCTGCAATTTCTTTTTGTGTAGAATCTGCGCAAGCAAACATGGTTATCTTAGACAGTAATACAATATCTTCTGCTGATACAGCTTCTTTTACTTTTTCAACATCTACATAATCTGAGATGTTTGAGCCACATTGGCAAATATATACTCCAATTTTCTTTTTCATATTTTTGCCCTCCTTAAATAACTTGCTGTTTCGGCCGATGCTGCTCCTGCTGATAGTATTGAATCGGGTATATCCATTGGCCCGGAAGCTGTTCCGGCAACAAAAACACCACCAATACTTGTTCTGGCAGGACTTGATAAATCATTTGTTTGTTTAACATAGTTAAATGGGTCGGCTTCAAGCGTAATATTTTTAAACATCGATTGATAATCTTTATTAGCTAGTATTCCGGTGGCAAGAACAACAAGGTCGTGTTTTGCTTCTTTTACTTTACCGGATTCAATATCTTCATATCGAACAATTAAATCACCATTTTCGGCCTCATCAATTTTACCAATTTTACCTTTGATAAACTCAACTCCCATTCCTTCTGTTTGGGTGTAGAATTCGCAGAAACCTTTACCAAATGCCCTTATGTGGATATAATAAATAGTAACATCTGCCATTGGAAGTGCGCCCATTAACAACTGTGCTTGTTTTGTTGAGTACATACAGCATACTTGTGAGCAAATTGGATTGCCAACTGTATCATCCCGTGAGCCAGTACATAATACATAGGCAATATTATCGGGCATTTTGCCATCTTTTGGTCTTAAAACCGAATTAAATGGCCTTGTTGGAACTAACTGACGCTCCATTTGCATAGCTGTTACAACATTCTTAAACTTGCCAAAACCATATCGGGTAATTATTGTCGGATCAAAAAGTTCATAACCCGTAGCCATAACTACAGACTTAACATTAATCTGTGTCTTTATTTCTACCTGGGTAAAATCTATATAGTCTCCAGGACATACTTTTTCACATAAGCCACAAAGAATACAGTTTTCGATATCAATTGCTGCAATTCGAGGGTTTGCAATGCTAAAAGGGATATAAATTGCTTTCCGGCCAACTAATTCATATTGAAACTGGTCATCAACGCTAACCGGGCATGCATCTTCACACAATTGACATCCGGTACATTCTTCGGTTACATACCTTGGATTTTCTTTTAAAACTGCGGTAAAGTTATTTTCTGATATTTTTTCAATTTC
>JAOZNO010000399.1 GCA_029933755.1 Bacteroidales bacterium
CCCTTGCAAATGTCCAACTTTAAACAAAGTTGCCAACAAGGTTATTGAAAGAAAAATAACAGCTATTATATATATACTTTTTTTCATCTCTGTATTGTTTTAGAGTTATTAACTACTGCTGAAAGCATCTTATTTTCAGCCAAACGTATATTATATTGCCAAAACGACAAGGTATTAAGAGCGACCATTGGTTGACGGTTCTTAAAATAATAATCTTCCCAACTCTTTAAATCACCATTTATACCAACAGCTCTTTTTTCTGTAGAGAACAGTTGATTGATAAATGATTCTTGCCCAAGACTATCCACCATAATGATTTCATACACTTCACAAAATTTCTCAATATCATCTTTTAATTGAATTAAAGGAGAGTTTGCATTATAATCAGAAAGTAACCAGCGGTTTAAATTATCTCCATTATAAATTGCAGAATTCTTTTTATTCAAAAGGAAGGCTTCTTCTTCACTTACTTCGTAATGAGTTCTTACAACTTTAAGTTTTATTTCTTCCAGCTCATTATAAATTGAGTCAGCCATATTTACAAATTGAGTGACTATTTCCGGCTTGTTTACTTCTAAAATGGATGTATTATTTTCATGTAAATAATTTGCCCTTGCCCTAAATGAATTGTCCTGATAATTGAAATCAATTAAAATTCCTGAGCTAGCTGTAAGACTCAAAAGAAAACTAAAAATAATAAAATGGCTTATGGCAATAATTCCAAATAAAAAATCGATACGTAAACTTTCAGATTTCCGAACTTCAATGATATAAAAAAGAGGAACAAAGGCCAGAACCAACAAAGTCCCACCAGCTACAAGAAGAACTCCGGCACCCGGCCAGTGCATCATTTTGAATAGAATTCCCCATAAAATTATCATCATCGAGATAAGACCGACAAGAAATACCGTCTTATTCATTTTCAAACTCCCAATTCGTTGAATAATAATTAACGGAATAAGAACAAAAGTAAGAATTGCCAAGCCTGGTGTAAATAATAATTGAGCATACGGCCAGTGCATAACTTTAAATAAAACACTAGTCATAAAAATTATACCACCTACAAAAGCAATAATATAAGTTGCTACTTGCTTTTTCCGATTAACTTCCTTATACATAACATAAAGCAATGCCGGAAAAAATACAAAAGCAACAAAAACAAAACTTGCCAACAGCATAACTCCAGCCATTGGCCAATGCATAATTTTAAACATGGCACCAAAAGCCATAAGAGCCAGGGCCAGCACACCAATAATTTTCATGGATTTTTTCATAATTCTATAATTTTTATCTATTAACATTAAGGTATTCTGTTGTATTTGCCTTAACCCCTTAATGCCGAATTCCTTTTTAACAATCTCATAAGATTCATTAAAAGAAATTCCATGATCCATGTGCAATTCAATATCGCAACAAACATGATCGATTAAATCAAGTTGCAGATGCGAAAAATTAATCCCTTCATTTTTCACATCCTTTGTTACTATTGCTATTTGTTCTGTACTCAGCAAACACATGATTCAAAACCTGTTTGAGGGTTCAACAAAATTTTAATTGTTTGCACAAATTCCTCAAGCTCTTTTATTCGCTCTTTGGCTGTAGTATTTCCTTTTTCAGTAAGTTTGTAATAAATCCGGTTTCGGTTATTAACTACTTTTGATTCTGTAACTACCACGCCTTCTTTTTCTAATTTGTGCAAAATCGGATACAAAGCACCATAAGTCAATTTAATTTTCCCTTCAGAAAGCCTTTCGACTTCCTTAGTGATTTCGTAGCCATACATCCTGTTGTTTTCGGCCAATAGCTTTAAAACTATTGATTTCAACGACCCCTTTACTAATTCTTTTGGTATCATATTATTTGTAATTAAACTAATATTTGATACAAATATATAATAGAAACTTATATATACCTAATTATATTATATGAGAGTTTGAATTATTTTTCATGATTCTACCTAAACGCATGTATTTGTGACTATTACAAAAAATAAATATTGAAAGAAATTATAAATATTTGGAGTTTAAACAATTTATAGCTCATCACATTAAGTCTATATTTCATCATAAACAATATATGCATATATCAATTTGTTTTGGCTTAGGAGCTCAATTATTTCATAAATAACCTTGATTTCCTATCTTTGTATACCTGAACATAAAATATACTGATGTATAAAAAACACAAGTCTTACCTATCTATTATTTTGCTGATAATCACCTTTAGTTATACATCCTGTTTTGAAATTGTAGAAGAGGTAAACCTAAACGATGATGGTACCGGCAGCTTTAGTTTTACCGTAAACATGAGTCAAAGTAGAATACAGGTAAATTCAATAATGTTGCTGGACAGTATAAATGGCAGACCTCTACCAAAAATTGAAGACTTTAAAAAAGCTATTCGCAGGCTTGAATACGAATTAAAAAAAGATAGTGCAATCTCAGAAATAAAAATTACAGAAAATTGGGAAGATTATATTTTTTCAATAACTGGTAATTTTCAAAATATTGATGCACTTAATAAAGCAATTAAAAACATAAATACTATTTTTACACCAAAAGGATATACTGCCGAGCTTTATGATAATTTCAAATATGAAAATAACATTTTTGAACGTCTGTATAGTTACAACCTGATAAACGAATATAATACATTATCGCAAAAAGATAAAACAGCATTTAAAAATGCAAAATACACTACGGTTTACAGATTTAATTCACCTGTTAAAAGTTATTCAAACCAAAATGCTTTAAAATCAAAAAGTGGCAAAGCAATTATGCTAAAAGTAAATGTCAGAGAGTTGGTAACTAATAAAAAATCAATCAAGAACACCATAATATTAAGATAAAAGGAACTTGCCTACGTCAACACTTGTATAAAGCTACGGTGATTTAAAGAGGCTTTGGAGGACATAGAAAGACAGAAGCAATACTTATTGTAATTGTTTGACTTGTAAAGACACACGGCCGTGTGTCTCTATCAATAGACCAAACAATTACGAATACCAAGATAAAAACTTATAATAAACTAACATGCAAATTAATACAACTCATTTTCAATAAATTAAAATTTAATCACATGACTTCATTAAAACAATTAACTACAATTTTAATAACACTAATATTTGTAAATTCTGCAATTGCACAGGATTTATTAACGTTTGTACCAAAAGATGCATCCCTTGTTGGAATGGTTAATATTGACCAAATTAATACAAAAGCAGATTTTGCAGCACTAATTGAACTACCCTTTATTCAGGAGATAGATAAAAAAATTGCGAAGGACATTTCCAGAGGATTGATAAAAGATGATGCATCAGCTTATCTTGATTTTAGAGAATACGGTATTAAAGTAAATAGCAAATCATACACTTATTTTGTTTCTGATAAAAAGATGTATTACGGTGCTTTATTATTTTCTTTATCAGATAAAAACAAATTTACGGAATTTGTAAAAATTATTACGAACGATTTAGAAGGTGAAAAAATAGCAACTAAAAACAACTATAGCCAGGCACAAAAAAAAGATTTACGAATTATTTGGAATAATAATACCGCGGTAATATTTGGAGCAACAATACAGCCCGCATTTAAAGACTCATTAGAAGCCAAAATAAGAAAACAATACGGTTTTGAGGAAAATGAATACAAATACGATGTATATGAAGTTGAAGAAGCGTTTGACGAAGAAGTTACCGAAGAAATAGTTATTGAAGAACAAACAGAAGAAGCAGTAATTGAGGAAACTGAATTTAATTTCTATGATCTAAAATATGCAGCAATTGACAGCATTGAAAACAAATGGTTTGAAGCCAATACGCCTCAGTTCATACAAAGCAAAGGTGCAAATTCTTATGCTGGTAATGCTGAGTTTAAAGAATATGTAAAATCTGAGCCAGAAGCTGCTTTTGTTGTAGATTACGGATTATTTAACTCCATAGCTATGGACTCTTATCTAGGTTCTATTTACAAAACATCTAAGTGGGGCATTCCTTATAACTACCTTATGTCAATGTATGACGGTATGAAAATGTTTGCCAAGATAGAATCTAAAAAAGACGCAATAGAAATCAGCTATGATATTAAGCTAAGCAAGAAGGTAAATGAAATATTTGCACAAGTTAAGAAGAAAAAAATATCAAAAGACTTCCTTAAATATATGAACAAGGATATGATGGGTTACTATGCCCTGGGGCTTGACATTGAAGGCCTTTCTGAAGGATTAAAACAAATGTTTAGAAACACCTTACCCGAAATGCCTGAATATGGTAAAACTGCTGTATCAAGCATGGATATATTAGATATTATTATTGATGAAAAAGCACTTTATAATATATTTACAGGTGATGTAATAATAGCTGTTAATGGCGTTAAGGAATTAGAAGTAATCCATAAAGGCTATGATTATGATGAGGAGTTTAAACGAATTGAAATCATTGATACCAGCATGCAAAAAATGCCTGAACTATCACTTATGATGGGTATTGGGAATAAAAAAGATGTTCAAAAAATTGTTGATTTATTGGTAAACACAAAAGTGTTCAAAAAAGAGGGTAACATGTACAGTCTTA
>JAOZNO010000400.1 GCA_029933755.1 Bacteroidales bacterium
CGTTCTTTCGGGGGATGGCTTCCTTTGTCGTCATGACGAACTACAAGGTAACACAATAAAACAATAGAATATTATACTGTCTCTGTAGTTTTCGTAAGCAATACCAAAGCCTTCGCTCAAAGCGAAGGCTTTGGTATTTAAATGTCAGCCCTACGTGGATTTTGAATCCTTGGGCTAGGTTTCGACATTTATGTATTTTGTTTTGCTTTAATCACAAGATTTTAATTGGCTAATCATGGTTTGAATAAGTGGTACATTTTCAGATCCAGGTGGAATAAAAACAATTACATAAGAGCCTCCAAGTGGCACTTTATAATCTATACCATAAGTGTCTGCATCTTTTTTCATTTGTTGTGTTAATTCTGTTAATGCAGGCATAGTTCCATTAGATAATCCATCCCAAGCAGGATTATCATATAACCATATAAATCCTTGTATATCATACCATTCATGATTAGGATACCAGTCAAGGTGGTTATACAGCCAATTAATTTTCTCCCACTTGTCTGATTGGGCAAAAGCAGGTAATTGATCTGGATATAAGGATGAGTAAACATCCATTTCGTAAGGAAGTCCAATAAAAATACCTGTAGAATGGTCAGCACAGCTTGAAGGATAAACGCCGTTTACAATTTCATAACCTTCAGGGATATCACTTAAAGTAACCTCAACATAAGAGTTTGAAGTGGCAGGATCCCATCCGGTAATTGTATAAGTGGCTTCCGGTGGGATATTCATCCATGGTGCCAGTACTAAATCTGCATTTGGCATGCAATTACCCAACACAAACTCAACTAACCCATCATCTCCATTTTCTATGATTTCATCGTCACTGAAAGTCCAGCTATGGAAATGCACATAATTAAATTCAGTACCCTGTCTGACCAAAATGAATAATTTAAATTCAAAGTTGTCCGCATGGTTCATTACATCTAAATATCTAACCTTTAAAGCTTGTCCTTCACCAAACCATGGTTCATTATTAAATTCATCGGTTTTAACTCCATTATTCCAAACTTCAATTTTTGCAATAGCAGGCATATCTAATTGTAAACCACTTGATTGATTGGCGTATAGTGAGCCTTCATAATCTTCCAGGCGGCAAACACAAAAATCACCAAAAAAGAATTGTTCGCGCACAACAGCAAGACCTATTCCAAAATAGACAAAACCAAAACTAGAATATTCACTTTCTTGATAGCAAAGTACGGTAATCCCAAGTTCAGTTTTTTTAAATGCTTCTACCGTGAAAGAAATATCCAAAGGTTGTTCGATATAGGAAGCAAACTCACTCCCTTCATGAGGAGTGGCGGCAATTAGTACATCATCATCCGTGTTATCCGGAGTATTATTATCATCCATTAACATAAATTCAGTAAGCGTGTGCCCACCTTCATCTAATTTTATGGTATTGGTATAAGGTTTGTTGTCAATGTAAAATACATCAACCTTATATTCAGTACTACTGATGACAATTTTTACATAATCAGCCTGTTTATTAAAACAGTCTGAAGTTTTAAATGAAGTGCCTGTGTTTAATGCAAATGAAACGCCCTGATTTTCATCAGATGGTTCTGTATTATCCGTTTTCTGACAAGACAAAATGAACAATAACATGATTATAGGCCATGCTAGGTAAATTGTTTTTTTCATGATTTATTGAGATTAGTTAAACTTAATTTAAATATAAAACCTGTAGAATTAAAATTTAGAAAAGTCATACATAAAGAAGACTTAGTATGATAAAATAATGTTGCTTTAAGTCGCAATAATTCTTCAGTTTTCTTTTAATGGGCGGCTGTGGTAATTTAGGGGATTGCTTCACTTCGTTCGCAAGGACGAATCACAATCCAAATCAACAGCATAACAAAACTTAGGTTTTTTGTCGCCCATTTCCCATAAATGGATTGAACTACCCTGGCACTGTTTAATATGTTTGCAATTTGCACAATCCGTGTCTGAAATCCATTCACGTTTACGGAAAATGTCAAAATGGTTTTCCCAAACAAAAGAGAAATTATCATTTAAAATGTTTCCTACATGAAAACTTTCGTCGTTATTGGTACAACCTGTAATCGTTCCATCTGATAAAATAGAGGCAATGTTTATTCCTGCACGGCAAAAGAACGGATTGTCTCTTACTTTTAAGTCTGTTTGCATTGGCACCCAACCTTCACAACTTAGGTTTATGTTTAAGCCTTTTGCCTGGTAAACTTTTTTATTCTTGACAATAAATTGCAACATTTCTTGTGTTTGTTCAAAAGTGAGGTTCAGATCTTTATTGTTTTTTGCTCTACCCGAAGGGAAAATCCTGAAAAGTCGCCATTCTTTAATCTTGTTTTCGATAAGAAAGTCTGCAATATCGTTCAATTCATACAGATTTTTGGGCGAAACACAAGTTACGACATCTTTAAATGCAATATTTGAATTTCCGATAAGTGATAAAGCGGTACTGGTTTTCTTAAAAGCATTTTTATTATTTCGTAGCCAGTTATGAGATTCTTCAAGGCCATCCAAACTTAAGGTGATACTATAAATGCCAGAATCAATTAATCGTGTTAAACGATTTTTGTTCAGGGCAATACCATTTGTGACCATGCCCCAGCGCATTCCTTTTTTATTAATATGCTGTCCAATTTTGTATATATCAGGGTGTATTAACGGTTCGCCCCCTGTCAGTACAAAAGCTACACTTTTGGAATATGACTGTTCAATATAATCAATGATTCTAATCCAACTATCGGTGGTAAGTTCAGGAAAGTTTATTTCTGCTTTACAATCGGAGCCACAATGCAAACAATCTAAATTGCATTTTCGTGTTATTTCAAGAAAAAGATATGATAAATGATGCTCTTTTATTTCAAGGGATTTGTAATAAGCGTGTAACTTTTGTTTTATTTGGGGTTTTAGATTCAAGTTTCAAGGTTTAGGTTTGTTGAACTAGTAGAGACGCACGGCCGTGTGTCTCTAGTTCAACAAATTAAATATCAGTTATCAATTTCTTAATTTTTCTTGTCTAAAACAACTTCTATAAAGCTTGATTCAGTAATATTCACATCCTTATTCGCAAATTCTCCTCCATTCTCTTCGCCATCAAGGTCTTCAATAGTTGCTTTATAGTTATAACTATCTTTTTGTGCTATATAAAATTCAATTGAACCTTCCTGATCAGTAAATCCTTCATTAATGTTAAGCCTGTTTTCATAAATCGTAACTTTTAAACCCTCAATTGGTTGGTTGGTATCATCAATAGCTTTAATTAGTTTAGGGTTTTCTAACTCTATTGGAGTACCATAGCAACATGAGAAAATAACAGAGAAAGATCCTGTTAAAAGATAGTTTAAAGGCTTTCTAATAAAGTTCTTCATAATTACAATTTATTAAATTTTAGATTGAACTTTAAATAAACAATATTTTATTAAGAATTGACAAGTTATTGTTACGATAATACTTTATAGAATAACGTATAATAAATCTACTAAATTGTATTTGTTTTAGCTGTTCTTGTACAAATTTACGAAAAAATATTTAAACTTGTTTTATAATATATAAACTACCATAGATATACGTAAAAAAAAATGTACTTTTGTTAATTATTCAAATTAATTCTAAATTATTATTTTCCTATAATAAATAGTAAAAAAGTAATAATTTTGTAAAAAAGTTTGTCAGTAAAAAGTTAATATAGATAAATTTAAAATAGTTTAATTATGGTAAAGACTAAAAAGTATCTTACTATTGATGGGAATCATGCTGCTTCGCATATTGCATATATGTTTAGCGAAGTTGCTGCTATATATCCTATTACGCCTTCATCAAATATGGCTGAAAATATTGATGAGTGGGCTGCTAGTGGGCGCAAAAATATCTTTGGTGAAACAGTAGAGGTTAAAGAAATGCAGTCGGAAGCAGGTGCAGCAGGTGCGGTTCATGGTTCATTGCAGGCAGGTGCTTTAACTACAACTTATACGGCATCTCAGGGTTTATTATTAATGATCCCTAATATGTACAAAATGGCAGGTGAGTTATTGCCGGCTGTTTTTCATGTAAGTGCACGAAGTTTAGCTGCACAGGCATTATCAATTTTTGGTGACCACTCTGATGTAATGAGCGCACGTCAAACAGGTTTTGCGATGTTGGCAACTGGTAGTGTTCAGCAAGTTATGGATTTAGCTGGAATTGCTCACTTAGCTGCAATAAAAACACGCATTCCATTTATGCATTTCTTTGATGGCTTCAGAACTTCACATGAAATTCAGAAAGTAGAAGTAATGGAGCAGGATGATTTGGAAAGAATGCTGGATAAAGGGGCTTTACAGAAATTTCGTAAAAATGCTTTAAATCCGGAACATCCTGTGACAAGAGGTACCGCACAAAATCCTGATGTTTATTTCCAGGCACGTGAAGCAGGGAATCGTTTTTATGATGCAATTCCTGATGTTGTCGAAGAATACATGCAGGAAATTACTAAAATAACAGGTAGACCATATCACCCATTTACATTTTTTGGTGCTGAAGATGCTGAAAATGTTATTATTGCTATGGGTTCGGTTACTCAAACAATAAAAA
>JAOZNO010000401.1 GCA_029933755.1 Bacteroidales bacterium
CACATATTACCACATTGGAATTGGAAAGAAAAAGAGGGTGAATTAATTGATGTATTGGCTTACACCAACTGCGACGAGGTAGAACTATTCTTAAATGATAAATCTTTAGGAATTAGGGATATGAATTCTTTATCTTCCTTAAAAGCTAAATGGAAAGTACCATATTCTCCTGGAACCTTAAAAGCAGCAGGTAAAAAAAATGGTGTGCTTGTATGTGAAGAGAAAGTGAAAACTGCCGGAATTCCTGCACAAATCGAATTAACAGTTGATAGAAAAAACTTGGAATCCAATGGTAAGGATATTTGTTTTATTAAAGTTATTATTGAGGATAAAGAGGGTATAATGGTACCAAATGCTGAAAATCTTGTTAAATTTAAAATTGAAGGAAAAGGAAAACTAATCGCTGTGGGCAATGGAAACCCATTGAGCCATGAAAGTTTTCAGGCACATCAGCGCAAAGCATTTAACGGCTTATGTCAAGCGATTATTCAATCAACATTAACATCCGGAAATATAACAATAATTGCCGAATCTGAAGGTTTGGCTTCTGATAAAGTGGTAATTAATACAAACTAAATCTTAAAATCAAAAAGAAATGAATTTATTTATGCCAAAAAAGAAAGAGTTAATTCTGGCAATACTGATAGGATTAATTATTTCTTCTTGTACAAAAGAAACAACTAATCAAAGCCACAAATTAACCAATCGGAAATTTCAAGGAATACCAAGCATAGCCATCAGTAATGAAGGGAGACTATGGGCAATCTGGTATGCTGGAATTACACCGGGCGAGGACGAAAACAATTATGTTGTAGTTTCCACCAGTGGTGATGATGGCAAATCATGGACAGAAAAACTCATAATTGATCCTGATGGTAAAGGTCCCATTCGTGCGTTTGATCCTGAATTATGGATAGACCCCGAAGGAAAACTTTGGGTATTCTGGGCAGAAACAATCGGTCATGATGGTGCAAGTGCAGGACTATGGGCTAAAACCAATAGTAATCCTGACAAGGAAGATTCTAAATGGTCAGAACCCAGGCGCATTACCGATGGTGTGATGATGTGCAAACCAACAGTTCTTTCAACAGGTGAATGGGTTTTACCAGTATCAACCTGGCGCGAGACTGATAATAGTGCCAGACTTATCGTTTCTAATGATAAAGGTAAAACCTTTAATCTTCGGGGAGCATGTAACGTGCCAAAAGATGTCCGTGATTATGACGAGCACATGATTGTGGAGAGAAAAGATAAATCATTATGGATGCTTATTCGAACTAAATACGGTATTGGTGAGAGTATTTCAAATGATCGGGGAAAAACATGGAGTATCCCGGTACAAGCAGCAATTGAGCACCCCTCAGCCCGTTTTTTTATCAGACGTCTTTCTTCAGGCAATTTATTGCTTGTTAAACATGGTTTGATTAATGAAAAAAGTGGACGATCACATTTAACGGCCTATTTATCAAAAGATGATGGTAACACATGGTTAGGTGGATTATTACTTGATGAAAGAAACGGTGTTTCATATCCTGATGGTCAGCAAAGTTTAGATGGAACCATTCATATCATTTATGATTATTCCAGAACAACCGCAAGAGAAATTTCATTTGCTACATTCACTGAAGAAGATATAATTAAAGGAGATACGGCATCAGCTACGGTTTCATTAGGTAAAACAATTAGTAAGTTTTCTGATTTAGGGTTTGATTCCAGAAAGGTTTTTATACATGAAGCAACCGTAAAAATTACTTCGCAGCAAAAAAATAATGAAATCAGATATACAACGGACGGTACTGAGCCAAATCAAAATTCTTTACTATATACTAAACCCTTTAATGTAACTGAAACAACTAATCTTAAAATTAGAGAATTTACTCCGGATGGATTAAAACGTCCCATGTATGAAGCTAATTACATAAAACAAAAACCAATTGAAGCTGTATCTGTAGATACAAATAGTAGTGGTTTGAACTTCGAATACTTTGAACTTTCAGAGTCAATTGATTCATTAATTGATCTTGACAAGTATAAGCCAACAAAAGCAGGTGAAGTAGAAAGATTCATTTTTCCATACGAACTTGATAGTCTGCCTGAATATTTTGGATTAAACTTTAGTGGGTATATAAAAATTCCAAGTGAGGATGTGTATACATTTAGTGTTCTTTCAAATGATGGGAGTCAGTTATTTATAGCCGACAATCTGCTTGTTGACAATGATGGAAAACATGGTGCTCATGAAACCGAAGGAGAAATTGCTCTTCAGAAAGGATGGCACAAAATAAGACTATCATACTTTCAAGCTGGCGGTGGTAAGACATTAAAAGTTTTTATGAAAAGCAAAAGTGTAAAAAAAGTAGAAATTGAAAATAATTTACTAATTCATTAATTAAAATTGAAAATCATGTCGAAATCATTTATTGTTAGCTGCATTTTTTTGGTCATAAACATTTCATATTCTTATGGTCAGAATAATAACTTAAAAAACCTGTATCAACTATCTGATGCAAAAACCAGATCTATTAGTCCTGAAAACTTTACCGGTGAAAAGGGTAAAGGAGGAATGGCTACTTTGGAAGAAGGCTCTGCTGCAAAAGCTGCACGTAAGTTGGGTCAAGGTTGGAAAGTAAATCCATATATCCATATTCAACCCGGTGAAACGTTCACACTAGGTGAGATTAATGGTTCCGGAATTATCAATCATATTTGGATGACACCTGTTGGTGATTATCGCTTAATGATTTTTAGGTTTTATTGGGATGATGAAAAAGAGCCTTCAGTAGAAGTTCCGGTTGGCGATTTTTTTGCAGCAGGTTGGGGAATAATGAACGAACCACAAATAAATTCTGCAACGATGGCCGTAAATCCCCGTAGTGGATTTAATTCTTATTGGCAGATGCCTTTTAGAAAAAAGTGTAGGATTACCATGGAGAATTTATCCGATAAGAAAGCAACCGTATACTATCAAATAAATTATTCTCTTGAAAAGGTAGAAAAGGAAACTCCGTATTTTCATGCACAGTTCCGAAGAGTAAACGAACTGCCATTTAAAGAAGTATTTACTATAGTTGATGGAATAAAAGGCAAAGGGCAATATGTTGGAACTTACCTGGCTCATGGTGCACGTAAAAGCGGATGGTGGGGAGAAGGTGAAGTAAAATTTTATATGGATGGTGATAAAGAGTTCCCAACAATATGCACAACAGGCGAAGAAGATTATTTCTTAGGCTCTTATGGCTATAATGATCGAAAAATTGATGGAAAAATGTACTACGATTCATTTAGTAGTTTGTATGCCGGCTTTTATGAAGTTAAAGACCCGGAGATTGAAGGTTTTGTAGGTATATTCGGACAATATCGTTGGCATGTTTTAGATCCAATCCGATTTGATGAGGACTTAAGAATAACAGTTCAAAGCCTTGGTTGGGGTCCTGATGGTTATCTACCCTTAAAAGATGATTTGGCTTCCGTTGCCTATTGGTATCAAATTGAACCTCATAACAAATTTCCCAAATTACCATCGAATGAAAAATTAATCATTAAAAAGAAAGTAAAATGAAAAGAATCAAAATAGCGAATCTAATTCTGGTAGGACTTATAATGATAACCGTGTTTTCAGGATGTGGTAAAAAAAAGGAAACAAATAAATTTGTAATTGGATTTTCGCAATGTAACAGTGCTGAACCCTGGCGCGAAGCAATGAATAAAGAATTGATGACAGAAGCTGCCAAACATCCTGAAATTAATGTAATTATTAGTGATGGGCAACAAGATAACTCTAAGCAGGTTGCTGATGTTGAGAACTTTATAGTACAAGAAGTTGATATATTAATAATTTCTCCTAACGAAGCGCAACCTTTGACTAGAGTAGTGGAAAAAGCATACACAAGTGGTATTCCTGTTATTGTATTAGATAGAAAAGTTTTAACTGATAAGTTTACAACATTTATTGGTGCAGATAACACAAAAATTGGATTTGCGGCTGGAGAATATGCTGTTAAGCTTTTAGGTGGTAAGGGGAAAGTTCTAGAAATATGGGGACTAAGAGGTTCAACTCCTGCAATGGAAAGAGATAAGGGCTTTAAAGAAGGCATCGCTAATAATCCGGGAATTGAAATTATTTATGAACAAGATGGTGCATGGTTACGTCGTAAAGGACGAGAAATTATGGAGAATGCCTTACAACGATTTGAAGAGATTGATATGGTATATGCTCATAATGATCCTATGGCAATTGGAGCATATTTAGCTGCAAAAAATGCAAATAGGAATGATAAAATATTTTTTATTGGTATAGATGGTCTTCCAGGAGCAGAAGGTGGCATACAGTCTGTTTTAAATGAAGAACTTAGCGCCACTTTTATTTATCCAACCGGAGGAAAGGAAGCTATTGAAATTGTTAAAGATATTTTGGCAGGGAAAACGGTTGAGAAAAACATCATTTTAGATACAAAGACTATTGATAAAACGAATGCAAATCTTTTTAAATGATGTAATGATGATAGCACCCTGAAAAGCCGCTTAGCGGGTGATTCTATTAAAAGTAAAAATGTATCAATCGGT
>JAOZNO010000402.1 GCA_029933755.1 Bacteroidales bacterium
TAATAACAGTTCGCTACATAAAATCAATCGAAGAAATTAAAGGCAGCGATATTTTGTTTATCTCTTCTTCTGAACGTTATAATATTTCTAAAATAATAAAATATACTCATAAAAAACCAATACTTACCATTGGTGATACTAAAGGTTATATGGAAAAAGGTGTTATGATTGGTTTAATTCTACGGAGTGGGCGTATTTGGTTTTCTATTAATAAAAAAGAAGCGAATGAATGTGGCTTTTACATAAACTCTCAATTGTTGGGTAACGCATTTAAAGTAATTAAATAGTTTACGAATGAAGTTTTTGTATAATTTATCGATAAGAGTAAAAATAACGGCAATTATTACCGGTATTAGTCTTGTTGCGATTATACTGGGATTTTCAATAATAACAATTAATAATGTAAGCAACTTTAAAAAAGAGATGGTAAAGCAAAACTCTTTAACTGCAAAGCTTTTGTCTGAGTATCTTCTTTATGCTCTTATTTTTGAAGATAGTAAATCAGCAGTAAATCAGTTAGAAAAGCTTAGTGTGTTGAAATTTATTAATAAAGCAGAGGTTTATGATGCTAACGGAAAGTTTTTTGCTTCTTTTGGTAACTTACCTGCTTCAAATAAGGAACTCCTTGAAAAGGAATCATTTTCTAAATTTGTTGATAATGAACTCTATATTGTGGAACCCGTTTGGAATGAAAGTGAGTTTCTTGGTACAATACTTTTTAGAGTATCTACAGAAAATTTAGCGGAAAAAGTACGTGGCTACCTTATTGTACTGATTATAACAGGGGGAATCGTTGGGGTTTTTATTATTTTATTGGCAAATTCATTTCAGAAAATAATTTCGGAGCCTATATTGAAGCTGGCAGGATTAATGGATAAAATATCTAAATCAAATGATTTTTCAATTAGGGTAAATAAAATGTATAGTGATGAAATAGGCACGCTATACAATGGTTTTAATGATATGCTTGAACAAATTGTAAAACGTGATATTGAAACAGTTCGTGCGCAAGCAGCTTTACAAGAATCGCAAGAGCAGTTTAGTACATTTATGGATGTTTTGCCTGCCGCAGCATTTATTAAAAATCCTGATTTAACTTATCGATTTGTAAATCAATTTCTTGTTGATGATTTTGAGGCAAATACATGGGTGGGAGAAAAACTTCCTGAAAAAGGTTTTTATTCTCATTTTAGAAATAAAGAAGAGGCAGAAGAAAGTGATATATTAGCACTATCAAAGCTTGTTCATATTGAGAATAGTGTTTATGACAAGCATTTTAAATTACGGTTTTTTGAAATTTGGAAATTTCCAATTCACAGAAAAGATAAATCAACCCTAATAGGCGGAATAGCTATTGATGTTTCACAACGAAAAATTGCTGAAAGAAAAGTGCAATATTATATTCATGAACTTGAACGTAATAATAAAGAACTGGAAGAATTTAATTATGTAGCTAGTCATGACTTGCGTGAACCTTTAAGAACCATAACAAGCTATTGTGATTTATTAAGTGAAGATATAGGCGGAAAAATATCTGTGGATGTTCAACAGGATATTAATTTTATTACCGATGCAACCACAAGAATGAATGTACTTATTCTGGATTTGTTGCAATTATCACGTGCGGGAAGGATCGACTTTGTGAAAGAACCTGTTGATTTAAATAAGATTATGTCGTATGTGAAATCTGATCTTGGATTAAAAATAAAAGAAACAAATACTCGGTTAAGCTGGGATAAACTTCCTACTGTACTTGGAGATCCCGTTCAACTTGGTAGAGTATTTCAAAACCTTGTTACCAATGCAATAAAATTTAAATCAGAAAAAGATCCAATAGTTAATATTTCCTTAGAAAAGGAAAAGGGAAAATATCATATTTCGATAAGCGATAACGGAATAGGAATTGAAGAACAATATTTTGAGCAAATTTTTTCAGCTTTTAAAAGACTTCATTCTCGTGATCAATACGAAGGAACAGGTATTGGTTTGGCAATCTGTAAAAAAATAATTGACAGACATTTAGGTGAAATAAGTATTAAATCAACTCCTGAAAAAGGAACTAGTTTTATTATTACTTTAAATGAAATGAATAAAAAATAAGAAATGATTATAATGGATGAAAATAGAACCAATTTAGCAGTTGTTCTTCTTGTTGAAGATAATCCTGCTGATCAACAACTTACTATTAGGGCTTTTAAAGGACATGTAAATACAAATCTTCAAATTGTTAGTGATGGTGTTGAAGCTATGGAGTATTTGATGGGTGAAGGAAAGTTTAAAAACAGGGAGGAATATCCAATACCAGACATGATATTACTGGATATTAATATGCCTCGCAAAGATGGTAAGCAAGTGCTTCAGGAAATTAGGAGAAATGAAAACTTAAAAATAATTCCGGTAATTATGCTTACTACTTCTGATCAGGAGAAAGATATTATAGATTCTTATAACCTGGGAGTAAATGCGTATATAAGCAAACCAGTTAGAATAAAGGATTTTATGGAAGTTATAAATAAATTGGAAGATTTTTGGTTTTCGTTAAACACCAGGCCACCTAAAAAGTATTAGAAGTGGCCTTAAGCTCTGAAAGAATATATGCTCAATGTGCTTGCATTATGTAGAGAAGCAAACGAATAAAAATTCTAAAAAAACAAATTAAATGAATACTGATTTCCTTAAAATACTGATTATTGATGATAACCCGGCAGACCTAAATTTGTTAAAACGGTTTTTTAACAAAATACAGGATATAAGTACTGAGTTAACTGCAGTAGTTTCAAGTGAAGAAGGATTTAAGCAATGCAATTTACATAATTACGACATTATATTTGTTGATTATTTATTAGGGAACGAAAATGGAATTGATGTAATAAGAAAATTTAAAGAAATAGGTTGTAAATCAGAATTTATTTTACTTACCGGATATGGTAGCGAATCAGTTGTTACTGATGCTTTAAGAGCAGGTGCAAGTGATTATATTAATAAATCAAACCTTTCTGTTCATATTCTTGAAAAGACATTAAGGCATATTAAACAAAAGATAATATCTGACACAAAGATAAAAAAAACCGAGTCTAAACTGAGCTATATTTTAGAGCGTACCTATACCGGACTTGCAACACTTGATGAGCAAGGTAATATTATTGATGCTAATGACTCGTATTTGAAAATGGTTGGTGTTAATACTGTTGAAAATATACTTGGTAGGCCTATGTTCGACTGGTCAGCTGATTCGTGCAAAACAGATATCATTGTAGCCTTTGAAAAATGTAAAGATGAAGGGTCTGTAGTTGATTTTGAAACAATTTTTGAGAAACCGGATGGAAATAGTACATATGTTTTAATAAATGCATTATTGGAAGATGATGATGGTGAAAAAAAAATATTTGCTGTTTGCCGCGACATAACAGATCGAAAACTGTATGAGCATGAACTTAAACAAGCTAAAATTAAAGCAGAAGAGGCAGATAAGCTTAAATCAGCATTTTTAGCAAATATGTCGCATGAGATTAGAACCCCAATGAATGCCATAATAGGTTTTGCTGATTTATTATCGCAAGCAAATTTAGATGATTCTGAAAGGACTGATTATCTAAACATTATAAAAAATAGCGGTGATAATTTGCTTAATCTGATTGACGATATAATTGACTTATCAAAAATAGAGGTTGAAAAAGTTAAGATTCAGAAAATTAATTTTACCGTAAGAGAGGTAATGCTCGATCTATTATCAAAATTTAATCAGAAAAAGCAAGCATGTATAGAGCTAATATATGATAATCAGGAAAAAGATTATGATGTAAGTATTTATACAGATCCAAATAGATACAAGCAAATAATGAATAATTTATTGGATAATGCTTTAAAATTTACCGATTCAGGCTTCATTAATTTTGGTTATAATATTGAAGATAAAAAGATTGAATTTTATGTGAAAGATACCGGAATTGGAATATCAAAAGATAAGCAGGGTATTATTTTTGACCGTTTTAGAAAAGTTGAAGATAATAATGCCAAACTTTATAGAGGTACCGGATTGGGACTCACTATTTCAAAAATGCTTACAGAATTACTTGACGGGGTAATGTCGGTGGAGTCTCAATTAAAGAAGGGTTCTCATTTTAAATTTTCTTTACCTTATAAGAAAAGACAGTTAGCAAAACAAATAAATGAAAATGGATCTAAAAATGTAAGTTTAAATGAGCTTAACTGGAAAAATAGAAAAATCCTTATTGTTGAAGATGAGGATTTAAATTATATGTTTCTTGAAAAGTTATTAGCTAATACCGGAATCGAAATGATTAGAGCATCTACGGGTATAGAGGCTATTGATGCGGTTAAAAATGAGAATGCTATCGATCTTATTTTAATGGATATTAAACTTCCGGAAATGGACGGTTTGACAGCTACACGTGAAATAAAAAAAATAAATCCGATAATTCCGGTAATTGCTCAAACTGCATATGCAATGAAAGGTGATAGAGAAGAGATCATGGAAGCCGGTTGCGATGCTTACATGGCAAAAACTCTTAAAGTAGAGGACTTAATTTCAAAAATTGAC
>JAOZNO010001084.1 GCA_029933755.1 Bacteroidales bacterium
TTATGGATTCATTTGATAATCTTCCTAAAGAGTTAAAAACTTATATTCAATTTATTGAAGAAGAAACGGGTGTACCTATTTGGATTGTTTCAGTTGGTCCTGATAGAAAAGAAACAATTTTCAGAAATTAATACTTAGTATGGGTAAAATTGCAGCGGTTTTTGGTGCAACGGGTCTGGTTGGCAGTGAGTTGGTATCACAATTAATTAACAATGAAGCATATCATAAAATAGTGATATTTAATCGTCGTACGCAAAACTATGAAAGTCCAAAAATCAAAGAAATCATATTAGAAGATCAAGATTTTATCAATACAGAACTTGAACTTACTGCTGATGACCTATTTTGTTGTGTTGGTACAACAAAGAAAAAAGCGGGTGCACGAATTAATTATGAAAGGGTTGATGTTGGTATACCTGTTTGGCTGGCAAAAACTGCTAAAAAAAATGGAATAGAGAAATTACTTATTATTTCATCTGTAGGTGCTAATCGAAAAAGCAGGACTTTTTATTTACATACCAAAGGGTACATGGAACAAGCTGTTTTGAAATACAAAAGCCAAGGCGTCTATTTTTTTAGACCGTCTTTGTTGCTTGGAAATAGAAATGAGCCTCGTTACGCAGAAATGCTTGGGCAAAAGCTAATGCAACTTTCTGGATTTTTGATGATAGGAAAATTGAAAAAGTATAAGGCAATACCTGCTTCTGTTGTGGCTAAAGCTATGCAGAAAGTAGCTAAAGAAAATTACACCAAACACTTTTTTGAATCTAATGAATTGTGGGAATTGGCTAAGAAATGAGTGCCTGTAAAGTCAGTATTTTCTGTTTATTTATGTATTTTTCAATTTTGAAATGTGAATAGTTACAGTTCCCAGTCGGCAGGCTTAGCTAAGATAATTTAAGCTATAGGCTGCCTACTGCCAACACGTTCTTATCTTTAAACAAGTTTCAATTACCAATAAAAAGAAAGTAACTATTCAGTTATCTTATTTTTAAAGTTCGCAAAGCTAATAAACACCTTGTAATCATCACTTAGCGTTCTTTGCGTAAAACTATTATCTTAAACTGAATACTTACAATAAAAGGATATATTGTTGACGTACGATACGAGTGCCTGAACGGAAATGAAGTGTTTGAATGGAAAGCTCCAAGTTCTAGGCTTGT
>JAOZNO010000403.1 GCA_029933755.1 Bacteroidales bacterium
GATTAGAATCGCTTAAAGGTTAAGTCGATTACTCAAACTTTGAAACTTGACTTGAGACTAGTTCCTGCCATTCCCATTTCCTCTTCCGTTGCCGCTACCATTTCTGTTTCCATTTCCATTGCCTCTGCCTTGTCCGTTTCCATAACCTTGTCCATTACCCTGGTTCATATTATCAAAATACACTTTTTGATCGGTAGTAAGTAAATTTCTTACTTGCTGAGAATGCTTTTCTTTGCTATTTTGCATGTTTTTCTCAATAGCGCTTATTTCACTAGATGTTCCATTCGCTCTTTTTTCAGCAAGTTGATTATTGTAATTTTGCATTTCTTTCGAATAGCTGTTTCTTAATCCATTGATTTTTGTTTCCTGATCAGTAGTTAAGTTAGGAATGTTTTCACTAATATAACCCGTTCCATTCCCTCTTCCGGAACCTTGTCCGTTACCGTTGCCGTTACCATTACCTGATCCTCTTTGAGCAAGAACATTTGTGTTTATACTAAATAATATTGCTATAAATAGCATTCCGATTGTTCTGATTTTATTATATTTCATCTATATTTATTAAAAAAGTTAACTCTTTAATTATGCACTTATGTTCATTTGACACAAGTTCTTGAAAAAACTTTCGCCATTTTTGTTTCTTTTTGCAAAAAGTGAAGAAAATCGTGTTTGTATCTTCATATTAGTTATTTGTATTGAGAATAAATTAGCTTATTAACTGTGCTTCATTTTTAGCTTCTATAAATTATTCGTAATTTTAGAGTGATAAAAATTAATATATTAAGATATGAATTCACTTAAAGGAACAAAAACAGAGCAAAATTTACTAAAAGCTTTCGCCGGAGAATCGCAGGCACGTATGCGCTATAATTATTTTGCAAAACAAGCAAAAAAGGAAGGTTTAGAGCAAATTGTCGGTATCTTTGAAGAAACGGCAGAAAATGAAAAAGAACATGCTAAACGTTTTTTCAAATTTCTTGAAGGCGGAATGGTTGAAATTACAGCTAGTTATCCGGCAGGAAAAATTGGAACTACTTTAGAAAACCTAAAAGCATCAGCTGAAGGTGAAAACGAAGAATGGACAGAGTTATATCCTGAATTTGCTAAAATTGCTGAAGAAGAAGGTTTTAAAGAAGTGGCAGTGGCTTTTAAAATGATTGCTACTGTAGAAAAAGCACATGAAGAACGCTACACCAAGCTTTATAACAACCTGCAGGAAGGCAAAGTGTTTGCAAAAGGTGATAAAATTGTGTGGAAATGTAGAAATTGTGGATATTTACATGAAGGTACAAAAGCACCTAATATGTGTCCCGCTTGTTTACACCCACAATCTTATTTTGAGGTAAAAGCATATAATTATTAGAGCTGGATATGATATTGTTTGTTAAACTTATGTGAACCCGTCAGACCGCTCCAAAGCGGTCAGACGGATAAAAATGTATTTGAAATACGATACATTAATTAACACTAGTTACCTAAAATATCGAATTATCAGCATAAGTAGTAAACAATTCTAAAGCCTTGGTACCAGCATAAGAGTTTCCATGCTTATTTAATGCCGGCGACCACACAGCAACAGTTAGTTCATCAGGAACAATGGCAGCAATTCCACCCCCAACACCACTTTTACCCGGCAAGCCAACGCGATAGGCAAAATCTCCCACGGCATCATAAAGTCCACAAGTAAGCATAAGCGAATTCATTTTTTTAGTCATTCGACTACTTAATATTTTGTTTCCTGTTTTAGGATCTATGCCTGAATTGGCTAAAAATAAAACAGAGCGAGCTAAATCTAAGGTCGTCATACCGATAGAACATTGATGAAAGTATATATCCAGAACATCATCAGCCGTTTCGTTAAGGTTGTTGAAACTTTTCATTAAATTAGCCATCGCCCGGTTTCTATTTCCAAATTTTCGTTCAGACTCTGCTACTTCTTCATCAAAACTAATCGCAGCATTACCAGATACTTCCCTGACAAATTTTAACAGCCTGTTTTTTGTTTTACCACGACCCTCAAAAATTGCATCAGAAACCACAATTGCACCGGGATTAATAAACGGGTTTCGTGGTATTCCGTTTTCATATTCTAATTGTACCAACGAGTTGAAACTTGATCCTGACGGTTCACGCCCCACTCTCTTCCATAGTTTATCACCAACTAAATCCATAGCTATGGTTAGGGTAAATACTTTTGAAACACTTTGTATAGAAAAATTCTTATCAGCATCACCAATAGTGAACTCTTCACCATTTACTGTTGAAACAGCCATTGCAAAGTGATCTGCTGAGACATTTCCTAAAGCAGGAATATAGTCAGGCACCTTTCCTTTACCTATTAATGGTTTTATTTCATCGTATATTTTATTTAAGATTTGCTGGTAGTCCATAATTTTCTAAAATAAATATTTATATTGCAAAGAAACTGAAAAAACTTAAATTTCTTAAGCTAAATTTTTAATTAATACACCGTTTGAAAATGAATATTGAAAAAGTTAAGAATTATAATCAGAAAATGCTGGCTGTTTTGGCAACTATTCTTGTCGCTTTAGGTTTGTTAGGCTTAATATCGATGTCGTATTTTTTTATTAATGAGGTATTTAGTTATAGAATAAATGATAGAGAATCAGGAATAATTGCAAATCAGGAAACTGATGTTTTACAGGAACAGAATTTAAGAAAGCAGTTAATTAGTTTTGAAAATAAAGTGCTGGTTGATAGTGTAAACTTGGTATATTTTATCCCTGTAAAGCAAAAAAACCTTTTAGAAGCTGAGCATATTAGTGATGGAACTTTAGGTTTGTTAAACATAAGTGGGAGTTCTTCTTACTCAAAATCAAGGAGAGATTACTATTATGGATCATTCAACAACCTTTTAATTTACGATTATAAAAACAATCAGACTATAAAATTATTCAACAAGCGTATAGGTTTAGGCGATATTAAATATTATAAATTTGCTGCCGAAACCTTAATCACTTTTAAAGGGGCAGATGTTGATAGCGATAAAAATGGAAAAATTAATCTGTATGATTTAAGTTCTTTATATGTGTATCCGGTAAATGAAAAGAAGTTACGAAAAATTGGTAAAAACAATTGGACTTTTATTGAATATGATATCGTTCCCGGCACTAAAAATATGATGGTTCATTTTGGAATTGACCGGAATGAAGATGGTTATTATGATCCGGATTTAGAGCCACAAATTATTGTTCTTTACAATTTTGAAAAAGATGAGATTTTGGATATTGTAAATCAAGAGATGAAACAAGAATTACAAAAACTGGTTGAGGGCAGTATTTAACATATCGTTAATTCCAAATATCTGTAGTTAACTAACAGGTAGTCATGGCGTTAATTCTTAATCAAAAGGGAACTGTAATTATTGCAATTTATTGTTTATTGAGTTATTCACACCGTGACTTGCTGATTTTAATCCCATCAGGGGATTTAATTTTCCGATGCTTGTACCTCGTGAGCGAGCTCCGAGCTTATTAATTTATATTCAAAAAATAAAACAAGATGCAAGAAACCATTTTACATTATTTTCAAAACATAGCTAATCCTTTTTTAGATAGCTTTTTTTCTTTAGCCACCATGTTGGGAGAGCAGTATGTAATTATTGCGGTAATTACCTGGGTATATTGGAATATTTCAAAAAAGGATGGTTTTATTTTGACCTACCTTTTCTTAATCTCCACATTGGTAAATAGTCTTTTGAAAATTGCTTTTCATACACAAAGGCCATTTCAGGCTTTAGAAGAAATTGCTGGGAAAAGAGTACATACAGCAACAGGCTACTCCTTTCCAAGTGGTCATACCCAAGGAGCAACAACAATGTTTACCACCCTGGCTTTAATGATAAAAAAACTTTGGTTTTGGTTAATTGTTATGGTTTTATCCGTTTTGGTTGCTGTTTCAAGAGTCTATTTGGGTGTTCATTGGCCTGTTGATGTATTATTTGGACTTATTTTCGGATTATTAGTGCCGTTAATTTTATATTCTTTCCTTTCAAGAGCCTTTGAGGACAAGGAAAAGTTTAACAAGATTTTATACTTTACTTTAATAGTTATTTACTTTTTTGCCGCAGTTTTGCTAATCTTAAATCATTTTGTTTTAGAAAATCCGTTAGATTACTCAGGTTATTTTAAACTATTAGGAGTTGCTACTGGTGCTATTGCTGGTTTTTTATTGGAAGAAAGCAAATATCCTTATCAAATTGAAGCCAGTTTTGGCATTAAGTTTTTAAGATACCTAATTGGAATTAGTACAACAATAGGTATAATGATAGGCTTTAAAGTGCTTCTTCCCGAAGCTGAACTATCTGATTACATCAGATACCTGTTAGTAGGTGTATGGATTAGTGGGCTTTACCCAATTGTTGGATTAAAATTGGGGATTTTTAAACTAACCAACTAATGTTTCGCACCTGACAAGTCTAAGGCTAATTTCTTGTCATGCAATTATTTATGTTAACTTAGATTCTTTGCGTAGCTTTGTGATGACTTTGTGCTTCTTTGCGAACGGCAAAGCCCTCAACGCAGTTAAAT
>JAOZNO010000404.1 GCA_029933755.1 Bacteroidales bacterium
ACCGTTTCAAAATTGTAAAAAACTGAAAATATAAAAATACATTGACTTTATAGACACACACTAATTAAGTTATATATGACACCTTTAATCTTACGTAGTAAATGGAAAACAACACTGTTATTTCTGGCATTGATTATATCCGCCAGTTCGTTTTGGTTTACCAGTGAGCTAGTCAGTGACTTATCAAAAGAAGAAAGAAAAAAAATTAAAATTTGGGCTGATGCCTCAAAAGAACTACAGGAAGTACCATTAACAGGTGATGTTCCTCTATACCTATATGAAATCATACAAGAAAACAGAACGATACCACGTATTTTAACTGACTCGTCCGGTAATATTCTCACATCAATGAATTTAAACCCTGCAAAAGAGAATGATAAAACTTACCTGAAAGAACAGATTGAATTAATGAAAATAGCCCACGAACCAATTCTGTTAACATTTGCCGATAAAAGCATTAATTACATCTATTATAAAGACTCCACATTACTTACCCAACTGGCATACTTTCCATTTGTTCAGTTCTTCATTATCTTTTTATTTTTAGTGGTAGTTTATATTGCACTGAGTATATCCGAAACATCTGAACAAAACAAACTTTGGGTAGGAATGTCTAAAGAAACAGCGCATCAGCTGGGGACACCCATTTCTTCACTACTGGCTTTTGTAGAGCTTTTAAAGGCAAAAGACAAAAATGATATTATTGCAATTGAGGTAGAAAAAGATGTTCAGCGACTTGAACAAATTACAGAGCGATTTTCTCGAATTGGATCAAAACCGGTATTAGTTGATACAAATATTACAAATGTTGTAAAAAAGGCTGTGGAGTACATGAAAATTAGAACATCTCCTAATGTGAGCTATGTTCAGGAATTTGATGACAGTATTGATATCTATGCACCAATGAATATTGCACTTTTTGAGTGGGTAATAGAGAATCTTTGGAAAAATGCGCTTGATGCAATGAGTAATATGGGAGAAATGAGTGTTTCGCTAAAACAAACAGATCATTCTGTTTTTATAGATATTAGTGATACAGGAAAAGGTATGTCTAAACGAAAATTCAAAACCATATTTAAACCGGGGTATACAACCAAGGATCGAGGTTGGGGTTTGGGTTTGTCATTAGCTAAAAGAATTATTGAATCTTACCATAAAGGAAAAATCTATGTGCGCTATTCTGAAGTTGGGCGAGGCACAACGTTTAGGATTGTACTTAAAAAAAAGCTGGAAGAATAATATTTTTAGCACCATATCATAGAACAATGATTCGGCACACTTTTATAAACATTAGAAATACAGGCAGTTATGAGGACTTGGACAATAATGTTAATTTGTTAAAAATCTACGCTTTGCGACCTTGCGGCTTTGCGAGAAACGAAAATTTAACGAAGTATTAATAGAAGTATGTAGATATTTTTAAATTTGTCCTGCATTTTAATATCCAAATTATGATTTTTAGTAAAGACCCACATAAACGGGCAAAAAGTATATTTAACTTAATTGCACCAATTTACAGTGCACTGGATGCCTATGTTAAAAAAGGTTTTGGAAAGGCCATGAATAATATTCGGGAAGAGATTGACCTGAAAGGAAAAAGTGTATTAGATATTGGTACCGGACCAGGTGCATGGGCAGCACTGTACAAAGAAAATGGTGCATCGAAAGTTCACGGTGTTGATTTTGCTCAGAAAATGGTAAAAACTGCAAGCAAAAGATATGCTCCGGGAATTACATTTAGTACAGGTGATGCTGAAAACTTAACAGAATTTGAAGATGAATCCTTTGATATAGTTACGGCATCCTTTTTATTACACGGTGTAACCGAGGATAAAAGAAAACTTATGCTTAACGAAATGAAACGCATTTCAAAACAACACGTAATTATTAATGATTATTTTGGAAAAACACCAGCTGTTGCACGTTTTTTAGAATATCTTGAAAAAAGTGATTATCACCATTTTAAAGAAAATTTTTGTAATGAATTAAATAATCAGTTCCCAAATGTGAAAAAAGAAAAAGCTTCATTTGGAACATCGGTTTATTTTGCATCTAAATAGTACATCCAAGAGAACCGTCTATGTTTCAAGTAGCTTTTTAAAACAGTCAAGAGCAAGGCTTTATAATAAATTTGGTATATTTGTATTGTATTGAAATAAAAATTGTAATAAAATGATGTTAACGGAACATATTTCAAACATAGTTAAGCCTTTGATACTTTCAGGTATCTATAAAGATGAAGAGGTTGCTTTAAAAGAAATTATACTTGATCATGTATTAAGAAAAAACCAAAAGTATAAGCGTGTAATTCTTGAATTTCAGGCAAAATACAAATTAAATTTTGAAGAGTTTTCAGAAAAAATAACAAATAAAGCTACCGTAGAAGAGGAAGACGATTGGATGGATTGGAAAGCTGCAATTGAAATGAATGATGCATGGAATAAAGTAGCAAATATGATTTTATAAGATGTACATTAATATCAAAAAGGCTTTTTCTGTTATTGAAAAATTCAATCTTGTCATTGATATTTCAGATATAATTATTGATGAAATACTAGAAAGAGCTGTTTACAAGTTTCGTTGTAACTTATCTAAGGAAAACTTAAAAGTTGATATTCGATGGATTATATCATCGAAAGGCTTAACATATTCATACCAGCTTTATTCAAACAAACCATTACTAAGGTGGGATAACGCTCCTCACTTTCCTAAAATAAAAACTTACCCACATCACTTTCATAATGAGAAAAATGATGTTTTTGAATCTGATTTAAAAGGCGAAGTTTTTACAGATATTAAAATCGTTTTTACAGAAATTGAAAAATTTATTAATCCATAACTATGAAAATATACCACAATAACCGTTGCAAAAAGAGCCGTGCAGGACTTCAGTATTTACAAGAAAAAACATCTGATTTTGAAATTGTTGAATATTTAAAAAATGAGCTCAGCATAGCTGAATTGACTGATATTTTCAAAAAGCTAGGAAAAAAACCTGAAGAAATGATCCGGAAACAAGAAAAGGTATTCAAAGAGAAATTTAAAGGTAAAAGTTTTAGCGACGCTGAATGGATTAAAATTATTGCAAATAATCCCAAATTATTAAACCGACCAATAGTTGTAAAAGGAGAAAAAGCCGTTTGGGGCGACCCAGCTGAAAATATTAATGATCTATTTTAAGGCAAGCTCAAAAAATTTAAATATATTAACAAAAATCTTATGAAATCAAAATTAGTAAACGGAATCAAAATTTATGGATATCGTTGGGTGATGCTTTTTGCCCTGATGTTATTAAATATTGTAGTTGAAATTGAATGGCTTACACACGCCCCCGTTGCCAGGGCTGCTGCCATTTATTATGAAGGTCAGTATCTACCTGATTCTTTTTTCAATATTGATTTTTTAGCCATGTCCTATATGCTCATATACCTGATTATGAGCTTTCCGGCCTCCTATATTATTGACACATGGGGAATTAAAGCTGCTTTACGGCTTGGTGCGGTTCTTATTGGCGGATTTGCTATAATTAAAGGTCTTTATGGTGACAATTTTCAAATTGTTTTAATCAGTCAGATTGGTTTAGCGGTTGCACAACCCTTTGCTATGAATGCAATGACTGCTGTAACTGCTAAATGGTTTCCTGTTTGGGAACGCGGACTGGCTACAGGCTTGGCTACACTATCTCAATATCTGGGAATTGTTATTGCAATGGTTGTTACGCCGTTATTAATACAATCCTCTCCTGATTTAGCTAATTACGGTTCAGGATTTAAAAGCATGTTAATGATTTATGGGGTAATTACACTTGTTACTTCTATTCTTGTATTTGCTTTTGTTAAAAGCGACCCTCCTTCTCCTCCTGGTGAAAAATTTGAACGTTTTCAGTTTATAAAAGGCATAAAACATATATTGCTTAAACGCGATATGCAAATCCTGATTTTCATTTTCCTTATTGGTTTAGGCATTTTTAATGCGATAAGTACTATGGTTGACTCCATTGCTGCAAATATGGGTGTAAAAGATTCAGATGGATTAATTGGTGGTGCCATGTTAATTGGAGGTATTATTGGTGCAGTTATTATTCCCATTTTATCGGATAAATACCGCAAACGAAAAGCATTTTTGGTACTTTGTATATTTGGTATGATGCCGGGCTTAGTGGGCTTGGTATTTGCAGCAGATTTAACCGGCGGTGTAGGTGTAAATCCTGATGCTGCATATCAAATTGCTTTAGTTTCCAGTTTTGTTTTAGGCTTTTTTATTATGAGTGCCGGACCAGTTGGCTTTCAATATGCGGCTGAAGTTTCTTCACCTGCACCGGAAGCTGCCTCGCAAGGATTATTACTTTTTGCAGGTCAAATAAGTGGTATTTTTCTGGTAATGGGAATGAGTATGAAACAATCAGCTTATATTAATGAGTTTCTCTACTTTTTTGTGTTTATTGCCTTTTTCCTACTCATTGCTATATTACGATTGAAAGAATCGCCAATGATTATTACGGAAGAAGATCGGGCAAACGCATTTAAGAAATCCTGACAGAAAAGAAC
>JAOZNO010000405.1 GCA_029933755.1 Bacteroidales bacterium
GTCAATCATTTTGAACACATAGTTCGTTGGCGAGTATTTCATCGCCGGGTATATAATAAATTACACGTGGACTTGTGTAAGGTATTTCAAGATTATCATAACCTGAAGGTGTTGTATTAAGATCAATATCAGCATTTTGAAGCCCCTTAATATGGTAGCCCCAATAATTTCTGTATAAATTTTGTTTATTCCGGTATATATCAAAATTTCGATGTCCTTCAAATGCCAGTTCCAGCCTTCTTTCTTTTAAAACAACATCTAAAATTGTACTTCCCGCAGGAACAGAAGCATATAAATCTCCTTCAAGACCACGATTACTTCTAATTTCATTAACATTGCTTAATGCATTAGTTACGTCACCATTTTTAGCATAAGCTTCGGCTTTATTTAAATACATTTCAGCTAATCGTAACATAATTGGCGAAGCAAGATTTGGATCACCATCCTGAAAAGAGAATTTTGTAATATAAAACACTTCAATACCCATATGCGTATCAACCGTAAGACCATCCTCTTCGTAAAGGGTATCAATAACAGACCACCGCACATCGTTCATGTTATCATCTAAAACATCACGGTAGGATTCAGAAGCAAACTCTTCACCCCATCCTGAGTTCCCATCAGAGTATAGCATGGACGCAATTGAACCAAATTTTCCACGATTGTCTTCTTGTGTAAATGCAACAATGAATATTGGCTCAGAATGACTGGCAGCATTGGCATACATATCAGGGAAACTGGTACTGGTTTCTAGTGCAAAACTACCTGAATTTATAACCATGTCTGCATACTCTATTGTTTTGTCATTATCTTCCATATATAAATAAACCCTTGATAAAAGAGCCCATGCTGCTTCTTTTGAAGCATATTGGTTCCCCTTGGATTTAGTCATTAAAGAAGCTGCCATTTCCAGATCATTAATTACAAATTGATAACATTCTTCAACAGTGGCTCTTGCCTTTTTTGCTTCACCGGATGTTGATTCCCTGATAATAATTCCGGGATTTTGTCCCCCATACGTATAAGGCTTGGCATAGAACCGCAATAAATTAAAATGACTAAATGCACGTAAAAAGTAGTTTTCTCCTAAAAGCTGATTTTGGTCATTATCTTTATTTTCAATACTATTAGCAATTTCAATTACGGTATTTGCACCATTGATAATTTTGTAAGAAATATACCAAAAATATCTTGCATTAGCCTGATCTGGTGAGTGGGTGTAAGTAAAGCTAAAATATAATGGATCTTCTGTTTTTTGTCCGCAAACGATATCATCACCAGAAAAATCACTCATTTGGAAAAACTGTCTGACATAACAATTGTTATCGTCAACAAATCCATTAAATTCAATACCATCTTTTAGTAAAGCATAATTACCATTCGTAACATTATCTAAACCATCAGGACTATTAGGAATTGATTCCGTTGTTATTTGATCAACAGGAGCAAAATCCATTTTACAGCCCGCTATAAAGATTACTGTTAGCAGCAACCCAATAAATATTTTAAATATATTTTGCATAACTATAATATTTAGAATTAGAATTTTATATTTAAACTGAAAACAAACAGCTTATTATTTGGATACTTAAAGCTGGTTACACCAGGCATAGACCAATCACCCTGATTTAAAGTAACTTCAGGATCCTGACCCCAAAAATTGGTTAAAGTAAACAAGTTATCCGCACCAAGGGATACGTTCAATTCCTTTAACTTTAATTTAGTTATCATGTTCTGTGGAAATGAATAACTCAATCGTACACTCCTCACTTTTATAAAACTACCATCTTCAAGAAAACGTGATGAGTTTTCGCGGGAAAGTTCTGCATTTTGCATACTTGGATGTGTAGCGACATCACCTGGCTTTTCCCACCTAGACCAATCTTCTTTTGGTTTCATATAATTATAAAACGGTTCATGACCATCATGATCCATAAACTGACGCGTATGGTTATAAATATAATTACCTGACTGAAATGCAACATTAAAATATAGGGATATTCCTTTATAGGAAATAGTATTGGTTAAGCCTCCCTGAAAGTCAGGTAGTGCACTTCCTACTTCCTGAGGATCGGCCTCAGTATAGTCTGATGTTGGTTCGCGACTAGTTATTACACCATTTTCATCTTTGGTAATTTTCTCCCATAAAGGAGCACCTGTTTGTTCATCAACACCCAACCATTTTGGAAGCATAAAAGTATATATTTGTGCACCATTTCGGTAAATTTGGGATATTCCCGATACAGTCCTGAAAATAGGATTTTCTATCCCTGATAGTTCATTAATATTTTTCGCAAATACAATACCCATATCCCATTTAAAATCGTTGGCATCAACTATTAATGCAGATAGACCAAGTTCAATTCCATTATTTGTAACTTGCCCTGCATTTTCCCAACGGTACTCAAAACCTTGTGATAGTGGCTGTGCAACAAGTACTAATAAGTTTTTTGTAACACTATTATATAAATCAACAGTTAAATCAACTCTTTTAAACAAACCCAAATCAACACCAATATTAAGTGTATTAGTTTGCTCCCATGTAAGCTCATAATTAGGTAATTGTAAAGGAACAGCAGCCGAATTACTATTATATTGTGTATTTAAATCAAATAGCCCCATATATCTTGATGCCCCAATATCAGGATCACCAGTTAAACCGTAACTTGCCCTTAGCTTTAAAAAACTAAAAGCAGAAGAACTTTTCAAAAAATCTTCATGACTAGCCATCCAAGATGCAGCAACAGAAGGGAAATGAGCCGTTCTGTGTTCTGGAGGGAAGTTTGATGATTGATCAATTCTATAAGATGCAGTTAAAAAATACTTTTTATCATAATTTACATTAAATTGAGAAATTAGTGACTGCATTGCACCTAGCTCATAAGAACCTCCAATTTGTTTTTCTTTTGAAGCAACAGTTGGCACATTAAACCCAACAGGCAAACCTTTTCCTTCAACAAACATATATTCAGATTTCCCTTTTTCAAACTCTAAGCCAGCAAGACCATCAAATGAAATTTTACCGCTATTAAACTTGAATTTTAATAAATTGGTACTTATTCCTCCATACCATTCATTCATCCTTTCGGACACAAAACCCTTGTCATAGTATGTTCCAGCAGCTGCCGGCGACACAAAATCATGACTTTTATCGTTACTGTAACTTAACCTGTTCGAAGAGCTAAATGACAACCAGTCTGTAATAATAAAGTTTAATACAAAATCATAATTTAAAGAAAAACCTCTACCTTCATGTTCAGAATTATCTATTGTATGAAAAGGATTTATATTATCACGTGACCAAAAATCTGGTGTACTCCTATCCACATATCTTGCATTGCCATTATCATCATAAGCATTATCCCATGGAAGTGAAAGATATGAATAATACATATCCATATAATCATAATAATTACCTCTGGATAAAGCAATATTGATATTATTCCTTAAACTAATTTTTTCAGAGAATTTATATTTTGTATTAGCCCTTAAATTCAAATTTTCATAGCCTGTATTTCGGAATGTTCCACCTTCATTAAAATAAGAAGAACTAACATAATAGGACATCTTTTCCTGACTACCACTTGCTGACAGATAATACTTTTGTGTATATGTTGGTTTAAATGCCTCATTTACCCAATCAAAATCCCTTTCAGCTAACTCTTTGGGGAAATCCTGATAGAACTTAATCTTATCAATTAAATGAGTAGAAGGATCACGATATAATTCAGCTGTAGTCTCATGGAATTCACTCCCACTCATCATAATAAGGTTTCCGTGATCAGCCATATTATAACCAACATTCGTTTTAAATTCAAAACTTGTTTCACCTTTTTTGGCGCTTTTAGTTGTAACTACAATTACTCCTTTATTTGCTCTTGCACCATACATACCTGTTGCACCTGCATCTTTCAGAACTGTGATTGATTCAACATCATTGGGATCAAAAGTTCCACCAATTATACCATCTACTACATATAAAGGTTCTGCATTACCGGGTTTAATAGTTGATATTCCCCTGATTCGAACCTCTGAAGAACTCCCTGGCTGCCCTGATCCAGTAACAACCTGAACACCTGATATTTTGCCTTGCAGCATAGCACCAACATCATTAGAGGTAATATCTAATAATTCATCTGCATTTATTTTAGTAACAGAGCTTGATATTTCGGTTTTAGTTTTATTACTATAACCCATAACAAGAACTTCATTAATATCAATAGTTTCTGTTTGTAAAACTATTTCCAAATTTGTCTGGTTAGAAACTTTCAGCTCTTTAGTGAGAAAACCAATTGATTTTATAATTAATACATCGCCTTGCGTAGCATTAATTTTGAAAGAACCATTTAAGTCTGTAATTGTACCCTGAGTAGTTTCCTTAATCGTAATATTTACACCGGGTATTGGCTCTCTGTTTTCGTCAAGAACTTTTCCGTTAATTTGTGCGAATGTTGTTGAAACAATCAATAATAAATTCGCCAAAAGAATTAGTTTTTTCATAGGTCATTGTTTAAGTTATTATTAAGTTTTCCATATATAGTCTCA
>JAOZNO010000406.1 GCA_029933755.1 Bacteroidales bacterium
AAGGTAACTGAATAGTTACTAAAAATGAAATTTACAAAACAATTGATAGTCGCTATTTTATTCATAACAAGTTTTATTTCTTGTGAAAAGAATGAAGACGATTTGAATATTAGTTTAAATGAAGAAACGATAAGTGCAAAGTGGATAGTAGAAGGTTCAAGTGATTATGAATCATTTGAATATAATGAAAGTGGTAATTACATTATCGTAAAAAATACAACTGTAAAATCAACAAAAAGTCAAATTGTTCTTTTTGGAACATACCAGATAATAGATAACAAAACGATTGTTCTATCTGATTTTGGAACAATGACAATTTCCAATATTGAAGAAAACTTGATAGGCTTTTTAATTAATCTTGATAGCAATCCAGCTAATGAAATTACTGTAAATGCTGTTAAACAAGATGAAATTGCAAATTCCACGAAAACTAAATTATTGTGTAGAACCTGGGAGTTAGTTTCTTTTGGCGAAACTGATATTGGCGATTTTATAATTCTTTTTTCTGATGCAGGAACATATTTTGTTGAAGGGGGTAGTGAAAGCGGTGAAGGTACATTAGGTACCTGGAAATGGTGTAATCCTGAAGAAACTAAATTAGCCTTTACCGTTGACAATTTTCTTGATTGTGATGGTTTAGAAATAATAGAAGAAATTCAGTTGACAAGTGATTCTTTTACAGGAATAGATATGGAGAATGGCGAACCAGAAGTAATGGTTATGAAACCAGTATCATCAGTAAAATTAACCAGGGTGACTAAACCTGAAATTGATAAAGGGATATTAGGTAGAATGTATTAAAAAACACATAATAAAACGTATAGCCTGCCCTGCCTTAGTGAGGAATTAATTAGATCAGATACAGTTTTCGAAATTTGCGTAGCAGTAAGAAATAATCCAGCAGATAGCTTTTCAAACCCTAAAAAAATAATTATTGAAAACGAAAAAATAAAAATCCCAAAATGGTTTTGGGCAGTAGCAATTTTTTTTCTTCTTTGGAATATAATGGGGCTTCTATCATTTTTTAGTCATACTTTTATTTCAGACGAAGCATTGGCGGCATTACCAGCAAATGAACGAGAACTTTATGATGACTATCCAATGTGGACAACTATTATTTTTGCAATTGCTGTATTAGGTGGTTTCTTAGGTGCCGTTTTTTTAGTTTTAAAGAAGAAATGGGCGAAAATGGCTTTTATAATTTCTTTGCTAGCTATAATTCCACAAATGATTCATAATGTGTTTTTTACCAAATCGATAGAAGTTTATGGTCAGGTAGAAACCGCCACAATGCCTGCTATACTCGTTATTTTCAGTATATTTCTTGTTTGGTTTTCTATGCTGGGAATTAAAAAACATTGGTTGAGATAAGGGGTACATGATATCACCTATACGAGTCTATCTCGTAAGCTGAAACTCGCCACAAAAAGTAAATTCATCTATATACGTAATATTGTAACAATACAGACTGTGATAAGTAAAATGTTTGATATTTTACTTTTGAAATAACGATAAGCTTAAGCCATAAATATAAAATGATTCATGCTGGAAATATAAAAGTCCCTTAGATTGATTATATTTGAAACAAAAAACGAGGATATATGGAACAAACATACCTCAGGCATGTTTATTTTGTTAGCATCAACTAAAATTTGGTATTAGATGAAAAAAAACAATCAACAGTAACAATAGGAGAATTTCAGGAACAAAAAACAGTTTCGATAACAACTGATGATATACCTGAAATTAATTCTGAAATTATTAATAAGTGGCAATCCTTAATTGATGTAGCAGCTAAAATAGATAAAAATACGACTTAAAAAGGAAGGAGGTGAAGTGGCTACAAATTGTAGCTGTTTGAAATTATTAACAAGTGACCGTAAAATTTTTCTATAAAAAAAGTAAATTCATCGAGAAACTCTTATATCGCTAAAATAAAATACAAATTAATTATTCAAGACCCATAGGTGGCTGGCATAGAATACTTAACTGTTAGCATTTATGCAAGGAAGGAATAAAACAAACTTAGAAAACTGAAATATGAAAACAGAAGTAATAATTATAATAATTTCAAGTGTTATTACATTAGTAGGGATACTGATTTTTATTAGAAACTGGAAATTATCAAAAAATGGGACAAGAACGATTGCAAAAATAACTGGGAATTTTCATTCGGCAGCAGAAGATAGTTATGATAATGGTCGACATATAAAAACATTTTATCCTTTGATTGAATTTACAACAGTTAAAGGATTAGTCATAAAAGGACAATTAGATAGAGGAAGCAACGTTGAGAAAGAAATAGGAAAGAAAATTAAAATTATATATGATTCTGACAATCCTGACTTATTTAAAACCGACTCTTTTGTTGTTTTGTTTTTAATTCCTATAATCGTTATTTTTATTGGAATATTAGGAAATGTATGGGGAGTTTTAGAAATGAATGGAGTTTTAAATATTTTGATAGAACAATAGAACCTTATATAATAAATTGATATATGGTTTGTAAGTTCAAATTGTATTTATTAATAATGAAGCACAAAATGCTAACAAAATGTATAGTTTATAGCGATTTCAGTGGTAAATCAAACAGCGTTTCTCATATCGGACTCCGCTAAATTTGCCGATTTGACTATTTTAGCGGTTGCAAATTTGGCTCATTGAGTTATCGAAATGAAATAGCTTTGTATTTCGCTACAAAACCATACGTCAGTCGTTAGATGAATGGCTCGCATGAGTCTAAGGTGCTTAATCTCTACTCCTTAATATAAAGCAATAACTTGCAATATGAAACAAAACACCCGACTAAAACATTATCGAACCTGTAGTCTTTGTGAGGCTATGTGTGGAATCGTGATCACTCATTCAGATGGTAAAATTATTTCCATAAAGGGGGATAAAAACGATCCGTTGAGTCGGGGTCATATTTGCCCAAAGGCAAGCGCACTTGAAGACTTACATAACGATCCTGACAGACTCCGAGTGCCGATGGAAAGAACAAGCGATGGCTGGAAGGAGGTTAGCTGGAAACACGCTTTTGATATCGCTGCTGACGGCATTCGGAAGGTTCAGAATACATATGGGAGGGATGCGATGGCCACCTATTTGGGTAATCCTAACGTACATAATATCGGTGCGATGTTGATGGGTAAACACTTACGACATGCAATAAACTCTAAAAGTAACTACTCCGCCACGTCTGTTGATCAGTTGCCACATCAAATTGTCTCTTATCATCTCTTCGGGCATCAATTGAAGATCCCTGTTCCTGATATCGACCACACCGATTTTTTCCTAATACTAGGTAGCAATCCGGTAGCATCTAACGGAAGTATCATGACCGTACCGGATGTTAAAAAACGACTGATGACCATAATAAGCAATGGGGGAGATGTCGTAGTGATTGATCCCCGTAAAACAGAAACGGCAGAAATCGCATCGCAACATCATTTTATAAAACCGGGCACCGATGTTCTATTGCTGTTGGCCATGATTAATACCCTTTACGAAACCTTTTTAATTAAACCTGGCAGACTAAGTAGATTCACTCCAAATTTAGGTGAAATTGAATCCTATATTGCTAAGTACACTCCTGAGATTGTTGAACCCCTGGTTGGGATTAAGGCTGAAACAATCCGTAATCTAGTTCAAAGTTTTTGCAAGGCCAAAAGACCGGTTTGTTATGGTCGTTTAGGAGTTTCAGTACAATCTTTTGGTTTGCTGTCCCAGTATCTGATTATGGTGTTCAATATCCTGACCGGTAGATTAGATAGCCGCGGGGGATTAATGTTTACTCGACCAGCAGTTGACATCTTGAAGCAAACTAGTCGCGGACATCTAGCCAGGAGCTATTCTAGGGTACGCGGACTCCCTGAGTTCGCAGGGGAGTATCCTGTTGCTACTTTGGCCGAAGAAATTCTCAATCCTGGAGACGGGCAAATTCGAGCTTTGGTAACTGCTGCAGGAAATCCAGTCCTTTCCACTCCCAATGGATCTCAACTAGAGAGCGCACTTAAGCAATTGGATTTTATGGTTTCGATTGATTTTTATTTGAATGAAACCACTAGACATGCTAACATTATTTTACCGCCGGTTAGTCCTCTGGAGAGAGAACATTACGATATTGTATTTCACAATTTAGGGGTGCGAAACACAGCAAAATACGCACCGGCCTTATTTAAACCGGAAAGAGAAGGTAGACACGATTGGCAAATTTACTTTGAACTGGAGAATCGGTTAAATCCGGCAAAGTCATTAAAAGAAAAACTAAGCCGGGAGTTTCAAAAACGAATTGGTCCATCCGGTCTATTGTCTATATTATTGGCTCTGGGACCATATAGTGCGCTAATTCCCTTCCGTAAGCAAAAAATCAGTCTAAAAACTCTTAAAGAAAACCCAAGTGGTATCGATCTAGGGCCGCTAGAGCCATGCTTACCTGAGTCTTTAGTTCATCAGAACAAAAAAATTGATTTAAATATATCATTTTATATGAACGATCTCAAGCGGGTTGATTCGATGTTTTTTTCT
>JAOZNO010000407.1 GCA_029933755.1 Bacteroidales bacterium
TGGTCATAGACCTTACATCCTGTAAAACAATTCCTTAATCATTTCAATTGTAACTTTTTCCTTCCAGTTTTCACCAATGGCATGATCCCACATATGGCTTAAAGCATAAGAAATTTCAGCCATTTTTGTAACTTGTTCATCTGTCCAGTCTTTTGACATGTTTTTAGGTAAATCAATATTATGTTTTTTTATCATAGCCCTAAAATCATCAACTGCATCAGGGTAATAATCCTCTAATACATTAAAAGTGATACAATTACCAATTCCGTGACGAGTCCCTAACACATAGGAAAGCCCATAAGATAATGCATGGCAAACACCAACTTCTGAATAACTAAGGCTTAAACCACCAAATAAAGAGGCTACCATCAATTTCTCTGCATTTTCAGGTGTTTGTCCACTGTTTTCGCCTAAAAACACATCTTTACATAGTTCAATTGACTGATCGCCATAGGCCTTGCTAAATGTATTGTATAATCGCCCACTTGCTGATTCAATACAATGAATGTAGGTATCCATACCAGTATAAAACCAATGATTAGTAGGTACAGTTGCAGTTAAATCAGAATCAAGTATTAATTGATTAAATGGTGTCCATTCGCATTTAATTCCTAATTTTTTGTCTGGCCCGGTTAATACAGCTGTCGTAGAACATTCAGCTCCTGTACCTGAAATAGTGGGTACACCTACGTGATAAACTCCTGGATTTTTAACCAGGTTAAGACCCTGGTATTTTGTTGAAGAGCCCTGATTACGAACCATTACTGATAATGCTTTCGCAATATCCATAATGCTTCCACCGCCGATTCCCACAATACCTGAAGGTAGTCCTTTTGCTGCCAGAATTTCATCTCGCAAATGGTCTATTTGTCCTGTTTTTGGTTCTTCATGGCTGGCATCAATAAAAAATACCAAATCTTCCTCATATGCCGGAAGCTTATTTGAAAGCTCCTTACCATCAAAAAAATCATCGACTACAAATACAAAATACCGATTATTTTCAAGTCTTTTTGGCTTTAAAATGTCATCTAACTGGCTAAAACTGCCTGTTCCGAAAACGATTTTATCTATATTTTTAATATTTTTATACACAGACTAAGGATTTTAGAATTATGAAATTTGAACTTAGATTTTAGATTAGCCCTTCGACTTTACTTTTACTCCCCTTCGACTTCGCTTAGGGCAAGCGCTTAGTAACCACGTTCAGGCTAAAATTTATAAACTTAGATTTATGAGTGCAAATTTATCTTTTTTTCTTGAAAAAATAGAAATTTCAATAAAAACTATAAGGTAATACCCACAAATGAATAATGCCTTTTATTCAGCAACGACCTATTACCAATGACTAATTACCAGTTACTTAAAAGCAAAAATGGTAAATAGTTTCCAATCTTAAGCTAGGCTTTTTTTAAGTACCCTTTTTATCACGTTCATCATCTCATTAGCTTGTTTATCCATTTCTTCTTCAGTCCAAGTAGCACGGATACCAAGTGAAATTAAGCGACCAATAACATCTTGTGATTTTGGTAATTCCATTTTTTTATAATCCTGTGGAGCATCCAGTTGATGAATTGCCAAAGGTGCAGCAGATTTTAGATTCATTATGTGATCCCACTGGTTTACAAAATGATACATATTTGTATACCAATAATTACATCCTGCAATATTATGAATGCCAAATTCTTTTACCACTTTCTTAGCAATTGCTGTAGTAGGCAAAAAGAAATTGAGAAACGTTCCTGAATCACCATCCGGATCAGGCATTGTGCGGAAACTAAGCTCTGGTATTTGAGAAAGCTTTTCTTTCATATAAGCTTTATTTTTCCTGTTGTTTTCACGTATTGTATTTATTCTTCGCATTTGTACTAAGCCAATAGCTGCATGTAATTCGCTAATGCGATAATTAAATCCAATTATCGGGTGTTTTTCCATTCCCCGGTTTAGTCCAACATGATTATGACCATGATCGCTAAAACTATCAGCAAGTTTATATGCTTTTTCATCATTAGTGATAAACATACCTCCCTCGGCAGCCGTAGTTATTTTAAAGAAATCAAAAGAGAAAGCTCCGGTTTTACCAAACAAACCTACTGACTTTCCTTTATAAAATGCGCCAAGTGCTTGTCCGCCATCTTCAACAAGTATTAGCTTATGTTTTTCAATAACCGGCATAATAGCATCCATATCCGCTGCTGCACCAACCATATGAACCAATAAAACAGCTTTTGTATTTTTAGTTACTGCTTTTTCAATACCTTCTGCACTCAGGCAAAGATTTTCATCAATTTCAGCAAAAACGGGTAATCCACCTGCCAAAAGAACTGCCTCAATAGGAGCAATATAGGTAAATGGTGGAACAATAACTTCATCTCCATGGCCAACACCTGCTGCTGCTAGTGCTGCCGCAACCGCAGTTGATCCACTCGAAACCGCATGTGCATAATTAGCCCCGGTAAATATTTCAACTTCTTCTTCAAGTTCGCGGGCTTTCCAGTTTCCTTGTCTTAATTCTTCGTGATTATAACGAAACAGTGCTCCTGTTTCCAGAACGTCCATTACTTCTTTACGTTCCTCTGCACCAAATAATTCCATTCCCGGCATAATATTTATTTTTTAAGTTAATATTTTATTTATTAAAAGTATTATAATTATCTATCTGCAAAATTGGGTCATCTGTATAACCTGCTGGTTTTATCCTCAAAGCCTCTATTAGCCGTGCCCAATAATTTACCTTGGCAGTAAGTGCTGCAATTGTAACTATTTCCTTTTCCGAAAAAAGGCGTCTTAAGTCATTAAGGAGTTTTTGGTTAAGGGATACTGGTGTTTTTGAAAGTTCATGTGCATATTTTAATGCTGTCTTTTCTTTTTCTGAAAAACTTGTAATGCTATCAATTTTATTAATATCCTGAAGCCCTTTTATCTCTTCTTCGGTTATGTTGAAGTTTTCATAGTTCCAGGAATTTATATCCAAAGCAAAAGGGCTTGGTATTGTATAAGATATTTTGATTCTGAGAATTTTTATCATTCGCTCATCAAGGCATGTGGCTGCACCTTCTTCTACGTAAAGTTCTAAAAGACCTGAACTAATGGCTATTTTTGACGACCATGATAACACTCGCCCTGTAAGCATTTCCTTTTCAGCTTTTTTATCAGCTATTTTTATCATTCTGCGGAGAAAAAACGAGGTTTTTTTTGGAGGATTTACTAAGCTCTTCATTGTATTTTCATCATAATTTCCACCAACCGGTTTATTCTCTTTGTTTGAACTAACACAACTTGAGATAACTAATAAACAAAACTGAACTATAAAAATAAATAATTTTTTCATTTTATTTTTCTGAATTTATATCATTATTTGCCATGGACTGCTAATTTTCTTAAGTGGACAATTTAAAGATCTCTTTTAGTCCAGGCTTTTGTTATTTCATCTGTTAATATTGCATATTCAAGGCCTTTTTTAATTCCCCGTACATCCCATTCATCAGTTAATTCTTTTATTACTTCAATACTTTTTAGTCGCTGATTTATCCAGTTTGTTGAATAAGCTTTTTTTAAGTAGGTATCCATTGCCCTATCAAAAGCCTTTTCCGGATCTTCTGTTTCTTTAATATGTTCATAGCCAACTTTTGCTAACCATAATTTAAAAGGTTCTGCTTTTGGTGATGGAATAGATTGTATAAGACGAAATATCTGCTCAGTATTAGCAATGTCTGTCATTCTCATTTTTCCATCAGTGGCTTTCATTTTCAACTGGTGACAATTTGTCACCGTTTCATTCCCCTCTTTTTTTAAGCGTTCTTTAAGCTTATTCCAATATTTTCTTGCTTTTTGAAAATCAGTCTGCTCAGTTAAAATAGCTATTACATCAATTATAGAAAAAAACCATAATTCATTTTCCTCATCCCAATGTGTTCTTACTTTTTGCTTCTGAAATAATTGTATTTTATTTTCGTTGTTCATATTCTTTTTTGCTTTTCCAAGTAGCTAAATTTCTGGTTTTGTTTTTATTTTTTGTCTTTAGCGTGTTGCAATATCACAAGACACGGATTGCGAATGATTAAGTTTCAAATCGACATGAATTTGAAACAGGCAAAAAGTGCTACAATTAAGCACTTTCCTGCTTTTTGCTATATTGTGTGTTGTGGGCTTTAAGTATTATTCTCCTTCAAAAAAGTCTAAATCTAATTCTTTAACTTCATAAGTAGATTTAACTTGAATTCCAACGTTATATTGATGTAAAAGGTCTGTTAATTTAACTCCATCAATTAATATTATTGTATGATGTGCATCATGAGCTTTTTTTACGGCTCCTTCATGAAAATATGAGGTTGTCACAAAAACACCTTTGCTAGTATCTCCGCTCATTGCTCCAATAAAATTACGAATATCTTTCTCTCGCACTTTACTATCTCCATACCTTTTTGCTTGAATATAAATTTTATCTAACCCTAATTTATCTTCATTAATTATACCATCTATTCCACCATCACCTGATTTTGATGTTTCAATAAAATCTCCATATCCCA
>JAOZNO010001085.1 GCA_029933755.1 Bacteroidales bacterium
TAATACGTATTGGCGAAAATGGAAAGCAATGAAACATTAAGATTCCTCCGAAAAGCCGCTTAGCGGCTGAATACAGAAAAATATACTTTTTGAGCAGGTTCAATATTAAATATCCAAACAATTATTTTTTCTATAAAAAATACTGGTCATATTATTCTGTGCAGTAACCGGGCTTAAACCTTCAAAATCAATTTTTCTGAAACCGTTTTTTAATAGAATATCGATACCTTTTTGATATTGAGTTCGATCTGTATTGTCAAATACAACAATTCCATTTTCGCTTAAAGCATTTATGGCATTTTTAACACTATTTACACGATCTCTGCCATCAATAATAATAATATGGTATTTTTTATTCTCTTCAAAAACAGCTTGTGAATATTCAGCATCATAAACCAGTTGTTTATAAATAAGCTTTGCATTTTCAGGGAGTTTTTTTGAAACCAAATGATACCACTCATTATGGTGTTCTACAGAAGTAATACTTTTAACCTTGTCAGCATACCAAAGTGTTGAATTTCCGCAGCCATATTCAAAAACATCAAAGTCTTTTTTTAACCTGTTCTCAATAAATTTAATAAAAGGATAGGTACACCATGGAATGGGTTCATTTTTTCGATTAACTGCCTGCTTTGTGTAATATGACCTATACCAACCATCATCTTTTAATCCACTTTTTAAAACTAACTGAATAATTGAAGCAATTTGTAATTTATTTAAAATATACCAGGCAAGTTTTCGCATAGGGTTTTATTTTTTTGGCACAAATGTAAGTTTTTAATTCTGATTGGTATCTGATTCATAGGCGAAATATTATTTTAGGAACAAGTGCTAATTAATAATTCTTGTAACTAATCAGCCACCTTATGGTTAAAAAAATGCAATAGATTCACAGATACCAAAACAAGCAAAGCTTGTTTTTTGTGAAAATTTATAAAATTTATTTAAAAAAATCTGTGAACGGCTTCAGCCCTCAACGCAGTTAATCTGTGGCATGTGATTGTTTATAAGGTTTCTATGAAACAAATTAGTGTTAAGGACACTTCGTTAAATCTGTGCAAATTTGCGCAAATCTGAGGATGGTTTTTTTCTATTTTTTTGTCCACAGATTTCTCAGAAATACGCAGATGAATCAGAAAGGGCTACTTCTAT
>JAOZNO010000408.1 GCA_029933755.1 Bacteroidales bacterium
TTCGTCAGAAAATAAAATTGTAAATATCAATAGTAATTACACAACTGAATTTAATATTTCAGCTGAGGTATTAAAAGTTGTAATGATCTTATTATTTTGTTTAAGGTTTAAAACTAATAGAGGTCAAAAGGCTTATAATATTAAAAACATCTTATTTATTCTACAATAAAGTCAAAATAATATATATGAACAGGATCGCAATTTTTGCATCGGGTAGTGGTACAAATGCTGAAAATATTATTAAATATTTTAAAGATAGTAAAGAAATTGAAGTAGTACTTGTATTGAGCAATAATAAAGATGCATATGTTTTAGAACGTGCTGAAAAATTAAATGTTCAAACGGAAACTTTTGATAAATTAAGATTTAAAGAGACTGATGAGATTATACAATTACTGAAAGCTAAAAATATTGACTTTATTGTTCTTGCTGGGTTTTTATGGTTAATTCCTGCAAATTTAATTTTGGCTTATAAAAATAGAATTATTAATATTCATCCGGCCTTACTCCCTAAATATGGAGGAAAGGGTATGTATGGAATGCATGTTCATAATTCTGTTATTGAAAATGGAGAGAAAAAAAGCGGTATTAGTATACATCTTGTGAATGAGAAATATGATGATGGTGCAATAATCTTTCAGGCAAACTGTGAAATTGAAATGAAGGATACACCTGTTTCATTAGCTGAAAAAATTCATAAATTAGAATATGAACATTTTCCTGCAGTAATTGAAAAGTGGGTGCTGGACAAATTATAAATCGTCAGTAATATTGAATTCTTAATCCACTGTTTTGGGGCATGTCACTTTATTTCCTGATAAGCTTTTTACTCAATTTAGGAGAGTAAATATTGAAATATCTACATCCCATAATTTTTATTGAAAAACTTCAAGTACTTCTCAGTATTTAAGTCTTTTTGATATTTAAGATAGTTGCCATTTGATATGATAAAATGTTTGTATGGAATTAGACTGTATGGCTCAAGAACTTTTTTATTAAGTACTTCAAGGTAGTAAAGTTGCGCATCAGCTGAACTTTTTAGTTGCATTATAACAATCATGGTTCTACTTGTATCTAATTCAATTCTTAAGGCATTAAGGTTTTGTTGATTATAGTTGTCAGCATTAAAAGATTGAAAACTAAACTTTAATTTATTAAAATCCACTTTTTTATTTGGAACTAAAATTACGTAGTAATGCGCTGATTCTGGCTCAAATGTGTAAAGGTTTTCATTGTATCTACCAGAGTCTATTAACTTCAGTATCTTCTTTGCATTATTTGAAATATCTATTTTAGGATATTTCAAAACCAAAAATTCTAATTCTTCTTTTAGTTTTATTTTGTCACCTGATTCGCCATATGATAACGCTTTTAGAAATTGAAAATTAACATTTAAACTATTGTCAGGGTATTCTTTTAAGCCCTGATTACATAAATTAATGGCCTGATTATACTTTTTATTATTAAAAAACGAATAGCACATGTCATATAATTTTTCCACCTCTTGACCTTTCCTTTTTTTATCTGCTAGAAAATTTGGATTAGTAAGAATTTTTGCATTTAGGCTTTCGGGATATTCTTGTATAATTAGAGCTTTATATTTTTCAACTCTTGTATAATCGGCGATACGGTTGCTGGTGTTATACAGTAGTTGTAAAGCATCTAAACGTTTAGCTGTTTCGGGATATTTTTTTAATAATTCTTCAAGTATTTCAATTGCTTTTTTCTTTTGATCTAATTCGTCAGCATATATTAAACCAGCACCTAATAATGCGTTTTGTATTTTTTTATTTGATTCAGCTAACTTTTCGTCTGTTAAAGGTAAATCTGCCAAGTAATACTCTTTGGTTTTATTACTGAGTTTTTTGACTTTATTATCATTTTCCAAACTATCTTTATTTTCTGAGGTTTCTTCTGTTTCAAAGTCTACCTCTGCAATTAAATTTTTATTACTTAGTCTCCATAAATCTTCAAGTTTTCTGTCGCCCCATTTTTTTTTAAAATCAGTTTGTCCATAGCTAATTGCCTGAGGATTATAAAAATACCATCCACCACCTTTTATCTGATTTTGATTAAAATTATTAGTGGGTTCATTCATAAAGGGGTCATAATCATTGTTGGTTGATTTATTTGCTTCAGCTGCTGCTTTTTCTGCATCAGTTATTTCTTTTATACGTTCGCTAATTAATTTATTTCTTTCTCTTTCCGGCAATTTTGCTACTTTTTGTAAACTATCTTGTGTACTAATAATATTTAATTGTTGCATTAAGTTTGCATAACTTTTCATTTTTGGATATAATTCATTGTAATCAGGAAATGATTTATCCATCAAAATCACAGTGCTATCATAATAAGGTGAAGCTAACTGATAGTTTTTGGTTTTCCCATAGTACTCTGCTAAAACGATAAAAGTTTTTACTTTTTGATTTTTATTTGAGGATTTTGTAGCAGCAGATAATCTGAAATATTCCATAGCTTCCGGAATGTTTTTTTCATTTAGCTCAATCCGGCCTAGTGCATAATAAATTTGGTCAAGATAATCAATGTTTTTATCATCTTTGAGCATTTTTAAGAGCTCCTTTTTTAAGCCCTTAGCATCAGATTTTGTTTTTTCGTATATTTCTGAAAGTTTTATTTTAGCACTGAATGCCATATCATATTCAGGATTGCGTTTAATTACCTTTTGGAAATTTACAACAGCTTGTTTATATTTTTCTTCTTTGTTATAAAGTTGGGCAATAATAAATATTAAACGTGTTTTAAATTTTTTCTTTTTCTCATTCTCAATCCCTTTTTTTAAATACTTAATAGCGTTTTTATTATCTTTTTGTTTCATAAACATATCAGCATAAACCAAATTTATTTCATGGCTCATACTTTTGGGTTTTTTCGATGTTTTTTTAAGTTCTTTAAGTAATGTTAGTGCATCTTCAAAATCTTCTGTTTCAATTTTTGTTTTTGCTAACCAAAACATAGCATCATATTTTACAATATCTTTTTTGTATTTATTAATTATTAAAAGAAAGGTTTGTTCAGCAGTAATAAATTCTCTTTTATAGTAATGAGCCTGTCCCATTATTAAATACCCATCTGCAATCCAGTTGCAATATTCAGGTTTGTTTAAAAACTCACGATCTTTTTTACTTAAATCCTTTTTCTTATCAACCTTTGGTTTAACAGTAATAGAATGTGATTTAATAAGTTTGACAGATTTTCGTATCGTCCTATCCATTTCTGGAGTTAGCATAGTAGCTGCTGTTAAGTCGTTGTATTTAAATAAGGGTAAAATGTTTGAATAATCATCTTTGAAACTTTTATCTGCTTTTCTTAAACCGCCTTTTAGGCTTTCATTACCGTTAAAGTAAACATTAAACCTGGCAGTTAAGTTATGATAAGCACGAGTTACAGATGTGTTTTTTTTTGTAGTACAAGCTGTTAAGCTAAAAATTATGATAATAAATATTAGTTTAAAAAGCGTAGTATACTTAAAGCGTGGCATATTTATGGTATTTTTGCTAGGTTTTATGGTCAATTAAATTGTTAAAGTTACAGCAAAGCTATAAAAAACAACGCCTAAAATAAATTAAAATTGTTGATCGAAAGTTAAAAAGAAAAACCAAGACTGAAAAAACATTTTTTTTAAAATGAATATGGCTTAATTTAGCAAATCATTACTTAAAATATTACTCCTTTGCTATTACCTATTAAAAAAATGTTGAAAATAAGCCTTTTAATAATTAGCCTCCTTTTGTTCTTAAGTGTTCTAAATGCACAAAATTACCGTTACACTATTTATAATACCGAAACTAGCGATCTGCCACAAAATCAAATTATGAGTTTGTTTCAGGATAGCCATAATAATATTTGGATAGGTACTAAGTTTGGCGTGGCAAAATACAATGGTGAAAGCTTTAAAATATACAGTCCTCACACAGGAGCAGCAGCGGGTGATGTAGAATCAATTTTTGAAACCAGTAAAGGTGAAATACTTTTATGTACAGTACATGGCAACATTACAAAAATTAAAGGTGATAGCATTATTACTTACCCCAAGTTAAAAGGGTACGCCAGGCATAGTTTTTATCAGGTAAAAGATTCTTTGTTGGTAATTGCCATGTCTCCGGGGCAGGTGGAGAATAATACATTATTGATGTTTTTTAATGGTGAATATAAAATACGTAAGAAAAAAATTAACTATTTTATGCTTTCTTCTTATGCTAATGATACAATTTGGACAACAATTTGAATGTTGGCTTTTCTTTTATTCAGCTAAAAAATAGTGGGGATACACTTTATTTATTTAACCACAAAGGAATATATAGATATTATAAGGGTAAATTTAAAAAAACAATTAATGGTGATAGTATTTCTGGTTTTATACCCACTACTAAAGGAGTTTATTTACGTGAGTATGGCGAAAACAATATAATAATGGAGTATGATTTTTCAGGAAATTTAACAAATACATTTAATATTCCTGATTTTAAAAATGTAATGACCGACAAAGAAGAAAACA
>JAOZNO010000409.1:0-2576 GCA_029933755.1 Bacteroidales bacterium
ACATCAATATATTTTCGTTTCCGGTATTATCCACAGTAATTACTTTAGGCATTACATCCGTGGTGTTAGGATTCAGGTATTTTTTATTGCTTTCACCGTATAACCACAAAGGATTAATATTAAATTCCTGCAATAGTTTCATAACTGTTTGCCCCTGAAGCTTAGTACGCCCCCGCTCTATATCAGAAGCAGAACTGCTTATACCTAAAGTTTCAGCAAAAGCAGATTGTGTTAGTTTTAAGTCTTCACGTACTTGTTTAAAGCGTAGTAATTCTATTGATAGTGAGTTATTCATAGCCCAAAGGTAATAATTTTTGTAATATATTCCATATAATTATTCGTAATAATTACGATTAATTGGAATTATTACGTAATTTTGCAGAAAAATTAGTCAATATATGTTCGTCATTCCGAGTGAAACGAAGGAACAGCTCTCACGCAGTAATCCCACACAATTAACAAAGGTGTTTTCTTAATTGTATGAGATGGCTTCGTCCCTCGCCATGATGTACGTTTTGAGGCTTATCTTAATCACTAAATTGCCAATGGAAAGAACCATTCTTCATTTAGACTTAGACACCTTTTTCGTATCGGTGGAACGACTTATTGACAGTCGTTTAAACCATATGCCTATATTGGTTGGTGGAACCAGTGACCGGGGTGTTGTATCTGCATGTAGTTACGAAACAAGGGGCTTTGGTATTTATTCCGGTATGCCTATGAAAATGGCTCGTATGCTCTGCCCCGAAGCAATAGTTATCCGTGGTGATGCATCAAACTATACAAAGTATTCAAAAAATGTAACTGATATTATAAAAGAACAGGTTCCGATACTGGAAAAATCAAGTATAGATGAGTTTTATGCTGATCTTACCGGTATGGATAAGTTTTTTGGCAGCTATAAACTTGCTTCTGAAATTAAAAAAAAAATAGTTAATGAAACGGGCTTACCTATTTCATTTGGCCTATCAGTAAATAAAACAGTATCGAAAGTAGCTACCGGTGAGGCGAAACCAGACAATCAGTTAAAAATTGATTTTGGTTGTGAGAAAAAATTTCTGGCACCATTATCGGTAAAAAAAATACCCATGGTAGGTGATAAAACTTACCAAACACTCAGGAATTTAGGTGTAAAAAGAGTACATACCATACAAGAAATGCCCATGGATGTTATGCAGAGTGTTCTTGGTAAAAATGGTGCAATAATCTGGAAGAGAGCGAATGCCATTGATAACCGTCCTGTTCAGCCGTATTCTGAGCGAAAATCAGTTTCTACGGAAAAGACTTTTAGTAAAGATACTACAGACGTAAAAAAACTGGAGACTATTTTAAAAGCTATGACTGAAAATTTAGCTTACCAATTACGCAGAGGGCAAAAATTCACATCCGTAATCGCAGTAAAAATAAGGTACTCTGATTTTAACACGTATACCCGGCAACTAAAAATACCCTATACTTCTGCTGACCATATTTTAATTCCTAAGGTGATTGATTTATTTAATCAGTTATATAACCGTAGATTACTGGTACGCTTGGTAGGTATCCGTTTTAGCGATTTGGTGCAGGGTAATTACCAGTTAAATTTATTTGAGGATAATCTTACCATGATAAATCTTTACAATACTATAGATAGTTTAAGAGAGCGCTATGGAGAACAGAGTATTATACGTGCATCAACTTTTGGTGCAAAAACAATAAGTAGAATGATGAATCCATTTAATGGTGATCCGCCTACGGTGCTGGCACACAGAAAAAAATAGATACACTGCCTGCCCCGCAATGGTGGGGGAGTACACGGAAAAACACTGAATATCACTAAAAATAAATTTAAATCAGTGAAGTTTCCGTGTTAATCAGTGTCGTCAGTGTTTCATTTAAAAACGAGTATAATCAATTAAAAGAAAATTATGGAATTATTATTTAAAGATTTATCTGATAAAATTTTAAAGGCTTTTTTTAATGTTTATCATGAGTTAGGATATGGTTTTTTAGAAAAAGTGTATGAAAAGGCCTTAATTTATGAACTTGAACTTTTAGGTTTAGAAGCAAAGAGGCAGTATCCAATAAGTGTTTATTATAAAGAAAAAAAGGTAGGTGAATATTTTGCCGATATTATAGTTAATGATACTATTATTCTGGAATTAAAAGCCACACCTCTAAACAAAGCAAATGAATATCAATTATTAAACTACCTAAAGGCTACTGATATTGAGCTTGGTTTATTGTTGAGTTTTGGCAAAAAGCCCAAATTTGAAAGAAAAGTTTTTGAAAACAGATTTAAAGAATAAGGATATGAATAGATACACGGAACACACGGAAAGACACGGAGTATCACGGAACGTTATTCCTGAAATTTGCAGAAGTTTTTTTTCGTACATAGCTAACAATCATGACATTAGATTAAACACAGTGATATGAATCTGTGGAATTTCCGTGTTAATCAGTGTAGTCAGCGTTCCAATTAAAAGCTAATGTAAAAAATACTATATATCACATATTTTAACCATTAATAAACAAATCAGTGAAGTTTCCGTGTTAATCAGTGTTGTCAGCGTTCCGATTAAATGCGAATATAA
>JAOZNO010000409.1:2676-4500 GCA_029933755.1 Bacteroidales bacterium
GTGAAGTTTCCGTGTTAATCAGTGTTGTCAGCGTTCCGATTAAATGCGAATATAATCATCAATGTATATAAACTGCCACTCATACTACAGCATGCGCTTTGGAACTTTCTCAGAGGAAGTCCTTTTGCAATTGGCCAAAGCTAATAATATTCAAAAACTGGCATTAACGGATATAAATAATACTTCGGCCAGCCTGAATTTTGTACGTTTAGCTAATAAATACAATATCAAACCCGTTGTGGGAATTGATTTTCGTAATGGAGCAAAACAACTTTATGTAGCTCTGGCAAAAAATAACAAAGGTTTTTTGGAATTAAATCAATATTTATCAAAATACTTGCACAGTAAAAAACCTATACCTGAACAAGCACCTAATTCTAAAAATACAGCAATTATTTATCCCTTTGAGCAAGTGTTGATAATTGAGAAAATGGTTTTTGGAGCAAACGAATACATTGGCGTTAATATTCAGGACTTACGAAAAATTAGATTTTCTAAACTGTATCAATTAAAAGACCAATTTGTCATTTTACAGTCGGTAACATTCAGGAACAAAAAAGATTTTAACACCCATCGTTTATTACGGGCTATTGATAATAATACCCTACTCAGTAAGTTATCTAAAGAGGAAGAAGCACAAGAGTGGGAAAAAATGATGTCAAAGGAAGAATTAGAGCAAGAGTTTGCCGAATTTACGTTTATCATTAAAAACACCAAAAAGTTAATGGATGAATGTTCCATTTATTTTGATTTTTCAGAAAACCGAAAACCACAGAATCAACAAACTTATTTAGGAAATAAACAAGAAGACGAAAAAAAACTGTTAGAACTCTGCGAACAGAACCTGCCAAACAGATATAATACTGTAACAAAAGATATTAAAGCTCGATTACAAAAAGAATTAGAACTCATTCAACAAATGAATTTTGTATCCTATTTTTTAATTAATTGGGATATTATTGAGTATGCGAAAAAGAAAAACTATTACCATGTGGGACGTGGAAGTGGTGCGAATAGCATTGTAGCTTATCTTTTGGGCATTACTAATGTTGACCCCATAGATTTAGACTTGTATTTTGAACGTTTTATAAATTTATACCGAACCAGCCCACCGGATTTTGACATTGATTTTTCGTGGAAAGACCGAGAGGATGTTACACGCTATATTTTTGAGCGGTTTGAGAATGTAGCTTTACTGGCTACTTATAATACATTTAAACATAGTGCAGCAATACGTGAACTGGGAAAAGTTTTTGGCCTGCCTAAGCATGAAATTGATATTTTAAGTGATAATAAATTTAATATATTTAAGCTTGACAAGCTTTCACAATTAGTTGTTAACTATGCGAAACAAATAAAAGGTATGCCCAATCACCTAAGCATACATGCTGGAGGAATACTCATTTCAGAAAAGCCACTTAATTATTTTTCAGCTACTGATATGCCACCAAAAGGTTTTCCCACCACACAATTTGATATGGTGGCAGCTGAAGATATCGGACTGTACAAATTTGATATTTTAGGGCAACGAGGTCTGGCAAAGATAAAAGAGGCCGTAGCAATTGTAAAAAAAAATCAACCAAACGAGGCTGACTTTGATATACATGACATAAACCGCTTTAAACAAGACCCAAAAGTAAAAGAGCTTATAAAAAATGCACAATGTTTGGGTTGTTTTTATGTGGAATCGCCTGCCATGCGAATGTTACTGAAAAAACTTGAAGTAGATAATTACCTGGGGCTTGTGGCTGCAAGTTCCATTATCCGACCAGGTGTGGCAAAAAGCGGCATGATGCGCGAATATATCCTTAGACATAAAAATCC
>JAOZNO010000410.1 GCA_029933755.1 Bacteroidales bacterium
AGATTGCTGCTGAAGCTTATTATTTAAACTCAGAAAATGTTAAACCGGCAATATTTAAAACCCACGAAGAAAAGATATTTGAAAATTATAAGAACAAGATATTCGGTATAGATATTTCTCATTACCAGGGAAGAGTGGAGTGGGGCAAGCTTAAGAAAATTAATAAAGAAACTGAAATTTCATTCATAATAATGCGGGCTGCCGTTGGTGAAGATGATGAAGATCAGGAATTTTCAACAAATTGGTATCATGCTAAAAAGCTTAATATTATCCGTGGTGCGTATCATTATTACCGACCGGATGAAAACTCAATAAAGCAAGCTGATAACTTTATAAGTATTGTTAATCTTGAAAAAGGTGATTTACCGCCTGTTTTGGATATTGAGGCAGTACCAAGTCTACAATCTATAAAATCATTAAAGAAAGGATTAAAAAAATGGCTGAATAAGGTAGAAACTCACTTTGGTATAAAACCAATTATTTATACTTCAGATAGCTATTATAAAAACTATTTAAGTGATACTACTTTCCAAAACTACATTTTTTGGATTGCTAATTTTAATCCGGTAATACATCCCCAGTTTAAAAAATGGAAAATATGGCAATTTTCAAAAACCGGAAGAATTGAAGGAATTAATCATGATGTTGATTTCAATGTATTTAATGGGAATATTGAAGAACTGAAAAAAATGACGAAAAAATAGAAATTATACCCTAAGCCCTAAAACAACTATATCGTCAATTTGGCTATAATCTTTCCCCATCCAATCTTTAAGTTTGTCATTCAATACTTTTTTTTGCTCACTCATAGGTTTTTTGTAATTAGCGAGTAATAGTTCTTTAAAGTTTTTAGATTTAAACTTTTGCCCGTTTTTACCACCGAACTGATCGTTATAACCGTCTGAAAATGTGTATAAACAGTTGCCTTTTTGGAGCTGTATTTTATGATTTGTAAAATCTTTTTCAACAGGATGAACACCAATGGGTTGCCGATCTGCCTTTATTATTTCTAATTCAGCTTCAGGCTTATCTCTGATAATGTACAATGGGTTATATGCTCCTGAATACTGTAATTCTAAAGTCTCGTCATTAATAATGTATAATGCAAGATCCATCCCATCTTTTGCTTCGCTTTCTTTTCCTTTTTGACCCAGAGATTTTTTCACTTTATTACGCATCCGATTTAATATTTCGCTTGCACTATCTAAGCTTCTAGGACTAACAATATCATTTAAAAATGATATTCCCAACATACTCATAAATGCACCCGGAACCCCATGTCCTGTACAATCTGCAACGGCTATTACTGTGAAGTTTTTTATCTTTTTAATCCAGTAAAAATCACCACTTACTATATCTCTTGGCTTTAGTAAAACAAAGTACTCTTGCAATACTTCGTTTACATATTCTTTGGCAGGAAAAATAGCTTTTTGAATTCGCTTAGCATAATTAATGCTGTCAATTATTTCTTCCTTGCTTTTTAAGGCAACATCACGCTGTATTTCTAATTCTTCTGATTGAGCTTCAATTTCTTCTTTTTGTTCCTGTAAGGCAATGTTTGTTTTATGTAATTCCTCTGATTGTGCCTTAATTTCTTCGTTTTTTTCAATTATTTCAGCATTTTGTATTGCAAGCAATCTATTTGCTTTTTTCTTTGCTGTATATAGTTTGTATAACAAAATTGAAAAAATGAGGATTACGGTAAAAAAGGATGCAAAAGCAATAAGCCATTGCCTATGTCTTTTTACTTCAGCTTTTTGTTCTTCAATAGTTAGTTTTTGTTCTTTAGTCTCTATGGTTAAACCACTTATTGCCTGGCCTTTTATAGTAGTATCTTTTACTAATATTTCTTTTTCACTTTTAACTAAAGTTAATGTGCTATCAGTTTGGTGTAATTGAGATTCTTTTTCTTCAAGTTCTTTTTTCCCCTCTTCAAATTTTGTTTCCAGTATACTGATCTCTCGTCGTTCAAAAGTAATATTCGTCGCACCTCTATATCCATTATATTCTTGTAAATAAATAAAAGCTTCTTTATAGTCACTTTGATTTGCATTTAATTTAATAATTGCTTCGTAGCATTTGTACACTAAATTTGGATATTTAATTATTTTTGCTGCTTTAAGTGCTTTTTCGTATTCAGTTAATGCTTTTCTTTCTTTACTATTTGCTTCGTAAACCGAACCAATATTGTATAAAATTTTAGCTTTTGAAATTTTATGACCAAGTTTTTCTCTTAAAGCCAACTCCTTTTCATAGTTTTTTATGGCTGATTTATATTTTCCCTGCTTATAATATGCAGTACCTATCATATTTAAGGCATTTGCCTGACTAGTTTTAGATTTTATTTTTTTTGCAATATCAAAAGCCTGATTTCCATATTTGAGACTTTTTTTTGGCGAGACGGTTAAATAGGATTTTGATAACTTATATAGTACATCGAATTTATCTTTACCGCTTACTGTTTTTAGTTTATTTTCTAAATCGGAAATACTGTTTTGAGCTTTTAGTAGTGCCAACATACTGAATAAGTACAGAATGACAAGTAGAAATTTTTTCATAGCATTCAATTAATTGCAAAGAATTTTACAGCTAACAAAAGTAGTTTTTTTTTGACAAATATCTTAATTTTTTTAATCAGGTGAATAAATTTAAATATTATCTAAAAGACTGGTTAATAGTGATTTATTAGGAAGTGTCTCGGTTGCTGTAATTTTGAAGTTTAATTCAGATATTTTCATTTCTTTTAAGTATTCAACAATTTCATCTTTTATTTTTGGATTAAAGGCCTTGTCTATCGCTTTTTGTTCAAAATAGGATATTGATCCACCCCATGCAAGAAAAAGTCCTGCTCCTAAAATAATTGAAAAAGTAATTATAATTCCTGTATCATCAGGAAAGCTTTTGTAGCTTACAAATGAGCTAAATATCCATACTAGTAAAACCAAAGTAAATGTAATAAATAGTGGTGTGTCTGCTTTTTTCTTTTCGGCTTTTAGTCTTTTTTCAATACTATTTATATAGTTTGATAAATGTTCCTTTGCTTTTTCAGATAAAGCGTTAATTTTAGGTAGTGGAGCATTACATGAAAAACATCTTTCGCTTTCAGTATTATTTTCTGATTTACAGAATTTGCAAATTATTAAACTCATTTTTTTTTATTATGAATAATTAAGGTAATTGCTTTAAGGTGGCCTTATATCCTTACACCAAGAACTACAATATCATCAACCTGTTCAATTCCACCGCGCCAATCTTCAATTTTACTTTCCAAAATCTCTTTTTGCTCATTCATTGGTTTATCTGAAATTTCTGTTAATAAACGCCTGAAAGGTTTATACATGAACTTTTTCTCTTTTGGCCCCCCAAATTGATCCGCATAGCCATCAGAAAAAATATAGAAAATATCCTTTTTGTTGATCTCTATCTCATGCAGTGCAAATGGGTGCATTAGATCATAAAACGCCACAGGCATTTTGTCGCCTTTAATTACTTCTATTTCACCTTCACGTAGTAAATATAAAGGATTGTTAGCACCGGCAAATTGTAGCTTCATTTCTTTATGTAAAATGGTACAAACAGTAATGTCCATACCGTCTTTTGATTCATTTTCAGCTCCTGTTTGGTGTAGGGCATGCATCACATTATCACGCAGTTTATTTAATATCTCATCTGGGCTTGTTATTCCTTTTTCGTTAATAATTTTATTTAAAAAACTAATACCCAGCATGCTCATGAAAGCTCCTGGAACGCCATGACCTGTACAATCAGCTGCTACAATAACAGTTTTGCCATTTTTTTGTCCTAACCAGTAGAAATCACCACTTACGATATCTTTTGGCTTAAACAAAACAAAGTGTTCAGGAATAAGCTCATGTGCAATTTTATCAATTGGTAGCGCTGCTGTTTGAATTCGCTTGGCGTAAATAATACTATCTGTTATCTCCCTTTTTTGTTCGCTTATTTCATGTAAATGCTCTTCAATTAAATCTTTTTGCATTACTACTTCGGCTGTTCTTAACCGAACTTGCTCTTCAAGATGCTCATTTTGTTGTTTTATTCGCCTTATCCTTAAATAAAACCATAGAAGTACTAAGGAAACAACTAGTAATACTGAGGAAATCTTAAACCAAAGTCTTTGCCAAAATGCTGGTTCTATAACCACACGAATTTCTGTACCTTCCATATTCCAAACTTCATCATTATTTGAACCAATTACTTTAAAGGTGTAATTACCGGGTGAAAGGTTTGTATAAGTTGCATATCTCTTAAATTTTATATCAACCCAATCATCGTCATTACCAACTAGTTTGTATTTATATTGATTTTTTTCAGGAAAAATATAATCCAAGGCAACAAAATCAAATGAAATATCATTTTGCCGATGGTTTAAAACAATCAATTTTTTACTGCTGATTGGGGTGTCAAATTCTACATATTGATTAGATATTTGAAATCCTGTAATTACTACTGATGGTAAGTTTGT
>JAOZNO010000411.1 GCA_029933755.1 Bacteroidales bacterium
AATTAGCACAAAACGAATAATTATTAGTATCACAGAACATCTGAACCATAGCCATTTAATTAATTAGTAGTTTCCCATATTTATTTAGTAAACTTACACTTTTTTTGTGATTTTAATTTTTCGCTTTTTGCTGAAATAAAACCAGATTTTTTTTGAAAAACTATCATCCTACCTTTTAAATACGCTTTTCGGCAAAATATTTATTCCCTTTTATTATTTGATAACTCCTGATGTTTTATAACTTTATATCATCTTTTAGCTAAAGGTCACCTCTAATAATTACATCAAAAAATATGGAGAATAATTCATTCAGTGAAAACATAAGAAATGAGAATATTGAAAAAGAACGTTCAAATTTGTATAAACTTTCCGAACTGTTACGGGAAAATAGAGATGGAAAACAACTTTTAGAGCAAGCTTGTTCTATCATTGCAGATTTTTTCAAATACAATAGTCATATTATTATTAGAATCAAATACGGAAAATATCGATTTAGTAAAGACAGAAACAATTTTCTCAAAACCAAATGGAAACTGAAACGTTCATTTCAAACTATTTATCAAAATAAAGGCTCTATAGAAGTATTCTACACTAAAAAATTCCCCCTTGCAGATAAAGACTCATTCTCAAATGAAGAAATCAATTATTTAAAAAAAGCAACTACGCTTATAACTTCATTCATAAATAAACTTGAAGCCAGTCTTGAAATTGATGGAAAAAAAATAGAATCATACAGCTTTATTGAATTACAGAATGAAAGGCTTAAAGAATTAGCATGTATAAGTAATATTGAAAATATTTTAAAAGAAAAAAAATCAATAGATATTACTTTACAGGAAATTTGTTTTAAGCTAAAAAACATAATGCAATATCCTGATTATACAGTTACCAGGATAATACTTAACGATAAGGTATATTCTGCACCCAAAGAGTTTTCTAATACTAAAATATTATACACAAAATGGACCTTACGCGAAACAATTAAAACCAAAACTGGTAATGCAATTATTGTTATATATTCACTGAAGGAAATTGCAGAAAGAAACATCACTCCTTTCTTGAAAAAAGATAGAAAATTAGTAAAAAAAATAGCCGGTATATTAAAACCATATCTTACAAATTATCAAAAACCAACAGATTCATTAAAAACAGAGTTAACAGGTATTACTGAAAAAAGCAAATCAAAGTTAGGCCTGACTGCCCAAAAAAAACTAGTTCGGAATTTTCTTCATAATAATAATTTTGCCAGAGATATCTTTCATGATTTAATGCCTTTTAAGGTTAAAGAGATACTACTTTTTGCAAATCTATATGATGCTTATAGCATTGAAAAAGAAGGACAAATTTCTGATTATATATTAGGCGAATATTACCAGTTGAATCTTACATCTGTGCCACGTATAACAGCAGTATCCACTTATGATGAAATGCATGAGCACCTTAATCATAAATACTTTGATTTAATCATTATTATGTCTGGGTCAGACAGGCAAATACCGATAGAATTAAGTGCATCAATAAATAAAAAATTCGGTTATATCCCTACATACCTGTTGGTTAACAATAATACGGATATGTCGTTTTATCAAGAACCAAAAAACGAACTTAAATTTATTGATAAAGTATTTGTTTGGAATGGTGATTCCCGGATTTTCTTTACGATGATTAAGCTTTTGGAAGATAAAGTAAATGTTGAAAATGATGTGAAAATTGGTTATACCAGAATTATTCTTTTGGTAGAAGATTCACCAAAATATTATTCTCGTTATTTACCATTACTTTATACAAGTGTTTTAAATCAAACAAAAAGAATTATTGATGATATAAGCAAAATGGATGAGCTTTACAAGGTTTTGCGCCTAAGAGCACGTCCTAAGGTTATGCTTGCCACTACATATGAACAAGCCATTGATATTTTTGAAAAGTATAAAGACAATATTCTTTGTTTGATTAGTGATGTAACCTTTGCAAAAGAAGGAGAAATAACAAGAGATGCAGGATTTAAGCTGGTTGAGCATGTTCGAAAACAAGTACCCGACCTTCCAATCGTTATACAATCTTCAAACATTGAAAACGAAAAGCGTGCAGCGAAACAGGATATAAAATTTGTTTTTAAAGATACCGAAGCCTTATTGCAGGAAATCAGGAACTTTATATTGGTAAATTTGGGCTTTGGTAATTTTATTTTTAAAGACGTTGATGGAAATAAATTTGAAGTAGCCAAAAATTTACTGGAATTTAAAGAAAAACTAAAAATTATACCTGAAGAATCAATAAGTTATCATGCAGGAAAAAATCATTTTTCTCTATGGCTTACTGCAAGAGGAGAAATTGAGATTGCGAAACTCTTAGCACCATTAAAAATTGATGATTTTAAATCAATAAACCATTTACGAAATCACTTATATGATGTAATTGAAGGTTTAATGCATGAGCGAACAAAAGGTAAAATTGTTAGTTTCAGAGAAAATTCAACATGGGAAAAAAGTAGCATTGCCAAATTATCATCGGGAGCATTAGGTGGAAAAGGAAGAGGCTTGGCCTTTGTAAATTCATTGTTATATAGTTTTGATCTTTCAGAATTAATTCCTAAAATTAATTTGCGTACTCCGCGTACTGCGATAATTGGGATTGATGAATTTGAGTCTTTCTTAGAAGTTAATGAATTAAGTCCGGCCATTTATAAAGAAAAAGATTACCTGTTAATCAAGAAAAAGTTTTTAAATGCTAATTTATCGGACCGTTTAATAGAAAAAATGAGAATGTTGCTTGAACAAACGGATAAACCATTGGCAATTAGATCATCCGGCTTGTTTGAAGATTCGCAAATGCAACCATTTGCAGGAGTTTTTTCTACATATATTCTTCCTAATTCACACGAATATCTTCATATACGCTTAAAACAAGCCTGTCAGGCAATTAAACTAGTATATGCTTCAGTTTTCTCAAAAACTTCACGTGATTATATAAAAGCCATAAACTATAAAATTGAAGAAGAAAGAATGGCTGTTGTAATACAGGAACTTGTTGGAAATGCTCATGATGAAGTATATTATCCACAGATAAGTGGTACAGCACAATCATACAACTATTATCCCTTTGGTCATATGAAACCAGAAGATGGTTATGCAGTATGTGCAATTGGGCTAGGAACTTATGTAGTTTCTGGTGAGAAATCTCATCGATTTTGTCCAAAATTCCCAACATTAGTAAACAATAGCTCCAAAGACCAGTTCAGAAACTCTCAGGTTGAGTTTTTTGCAGTTGATCTGGCAAATAAAAATATTGATTTACTTAAAGGTGAAGAAGCCGGTTTAATACGTTTAGATGTTGAAGATGCTGAGAGACATGGTAATCTAAACCATTGTGCATCAGTTTACGACTCAGAAAACGACATCATTAGTCCGGGGATTGACAAATATGGCCCCAGAATTATTGACTTTGCCAATATACTTAAATACAACTACATACCATTAGCTGAAACAATAAATTCAGTTTTGGATATTGTAAAAGAGGCTTTGGGTAGTCCGGTTGAAATAGAGTTTGCCATAGATTTAAACAAAGATAAGAATCGTAAAGCAACATTCAATTTACTCCAGATTAAACCTTTAATAGGCAATATAAATGACTATAATATTAATATGGATGAAGTGAATGAAGAAGCAATTATACTATACACTGAAAATGGTATGGGAAATGGACAAATTGAAGATATTACTGATATGATATATGTTGATAAAAATACCTTTGATAAATCAAAAACAAAAGAAATTGCTTTAGAAATTGAAAATCTTAATAGCAAAATGATTGGTATTAAGCAAAACTATATTTTAATTGGCCCGGGCAGATGGGGAACGAGAGATCCATGGATAGGAATACCAGTAAACTGGACACAAATATCAAATGCAAAAATTATTGTTGAAACAAGCCTTGAAGATTTTCCGCTGGACGCCTCTGCAGGCTCTCATTTTTTTCATAATGTAACTTCAATGAATGTTGGATATTTATCAATACAACATCATTCTTCTAAATGTATGATAAATTGGGATATATTTGCAGAACAGAAACTAATTGATAAAGGGAAATATATAAGGCATATACGTTTTAAAAAGCCCCTGACAATAAAAATGGATGGAAAAAAAAGGATTTCATTAGTTTTGTGGAATAAATAAAAATAGATGGTTATATGGTTAAATTGCTATATTGTTATATTGTTAAAATAACACCTTAGATCAGAATTCAGAAGCGGAGTCAGGAAATTTGTCTACTTCTAGCTTCTAATTTCCAATGAAGATTTTAAATAAAACATTTTTCAATTTAAGTTATTTTATATTTCCACTAAATTAGTAAAAACACCAAATTATACAACAATTTAACAGTTTAGCCATTTAAGGCTACCTCTATTAATTACTTTGTTACAAGAAACTAATATAATGAACAAGATGCAAGTTTACCCTGTTATGAAATATTACAGGGGCATAA
>JAOZNO010000412.1 GCA_029933755.1 Bacteroidales bacterium
ATACTTAAGGGCTCGGTTGTCTATTCTCATTTCACAGAACATCTGAACTATAGCCTCATCAATTACTAATGGCCAGTATACTAATGACTTGTCAGATATAAGCAATACGGATATTAAAAATATCCCAGACAACCTAAACCAGAGCCGTTTACATTTGTAAATGACTGCATTTCAGAGCAAAAAAATGAAGTTATTGGTGTTTTCTTGCAAAAACTATTTAGCTTGATGTTCTGGTCTGAGTAAATCATTGATTACTTTTACCGGATTAAATGTGATGATGGGTACTTCTACAAAAATTGTTAGCCAATCAGACATAGCACCATTCCATAAACCTGGTAACTCCATCGCTTTTAGTTCTTTCCCATTTTTTGATTTCTCAGAAATAAAACCAGTTTTATTATCAACATATTTTGTTAAGTCAAACTTATTTCCATGATAATCTTTTACTCCACAAACTAAATCAACCGGATTAAAATGTGTTGCTTTTTCAATAATTTCTTTCTTTTCCTTGTTATTTAAATCAATTTGCGATCCTTCAACTATGTGTAATGAACTACTTCCATCATTGTTTATTGCCCAAAAAGGGCCTCCTCCAGGCTCTCCTTCATTTTTAACCATACCACAAACTCTTATTGGTCGGTTTAATTTATCAATAAGATATGAGGACTTATCGCCGACACTTAATGTATTAAAAGTATTGTCAGGTATAAAGCATAGTTCTTCTTTAAGAAAAGTGGTAACTTCATCAAATATTTTATCCGTAGGACTTAATTCTGATGAAAGAAGGGGAATATAATCATATATTTTCTTACGATAATCCAGTAAAACTCCGGCAAGTGCTTTTTTGTAATTAACTGTTTCAGTTTTAATACGATCTGGAACTACATTGTCAATATTTTTGACGAAAATTATATCTGCATTTAATTCGTTCAGGTTTTCAATAAGTGCACCATGTCCTCCCGGACGAAATAAAATAGAATCATCTTCATTTCTAAAAGGCTTATTATTCAAATCAACGGCAATGGTATCTGTTGATGTTTTCTGTACTGAAAAACTGATGTAATAATTTACGCCAAAACGTTCTTCGAATATTGGTTTTAATGTATTTACATGATTTTTAAAGTCTGTAAGATGTTCTGGTGAAACGGTAAAATGTAAATAAATATCGTTAGTACCTGAAGCATATAGTGCACCTTCAACCAAATGTTCACGGGTTGGTGTACCTGATTCATCAGTATATTGATGAAATTTTAGTAAGCCTTTTGGTTTATTTCCATAATTTAAGCCCGTTTCATTCAGTAATGCTTGTAATATAATCTGTGTGTTTTTATTTTTTACTAATTCATCCAGATTGTTATCTTTTAAAACGGATGTTTTCTGTAAATCATTATAGAAGGGAAATTTCTTTAAATTTTGAAAAAAGTTTGATGCTGAATTAAAGTCATTTTTTTCCATTTTAGATGCTAATTCCTCTGAGCCGGGCTTTAGCTCTATTAATTCAAAAAGTGCTTTAAACATTCTGGATGCAGCTCCTGAAGCAGGTACGAACTTAAGTATTTTCAGTTTTGTACTTTCATAGTTGTATTTTTGGATGTACTTTTCAATTTGTTCATCATTTAATCGTAACAGCCCATCGCCAACTGTGGCAGCTTTGGTAATTTCCATAAATGGAAAGCCTTTTTGGAAATTGCTTACTTGTTTATTAACTTGCTCTTTATCAATGTTTTTGCTAATGAATTGCTTTAGGTCTTTATCTGTCCAGTTCATAGGTTAAATCTTGTGGTTAAAAATATGTAAATAAAACTGCCTTGTTGTATTTTGAGGTGAAGATAAGGAAAATTTTAGTGCTTTTCATAATTGTTTGGTATGGTCTTGATATTGCCCGTCATCACGTTCATTGTTCGTCACCACAGTTACTACTAAGGATTTACTCATTAACTCTTAAGCGATATCCGCTACTGTGAATATTCTCAATTTCTATGGAAGAGTCTTTTTTTAGGTATTTTCTAAGTTTGCTTATATATACATCCATACTACGGGTGGTAAAATAATTATCGTCATCCCATATGGTAATTAAAGCTTCTTTTCGTGACATTATTTCACCTTTTGCTAAACAGAGCATTTTTAATAATTCAGCTTCTTTAGGTGATAGTTTTTGGATTTGATTTTTGAAAATAATTTGTCGTAGTGGGTAATTAAAATCAAATTCGCCAATAGTAAATAATCCTTCTTTAGCTGATTTTATGTAATTACTCCCATCGCGTTTAAGTATTGCTTTTATTTTGTATATTAAAACTTCTGAATCAAAAGGTTTCGTGATATAATCATCTGCACCTATTTTATAGCCCTGAAGAACATCTTCCTTAAGAGTTTTAGCAGTTAAAAATATCAATGGAATATCATTTTGTACTTGTTTTATCTTTCGGGCAATTGAAAAACCATCCAAATTGGGTAGCATTATATCAAGAATACAAATATCATATTTACCTGCTTCAAAAGCAGAAACAGCCTCCAGGCCATCATCAATCCAGTTTACTTTAAAATCATCCATCTCAAGATAGGATTTTAATACTCCTCCAAAATTTGGATCATCTTCAACCAGAAATATTTTATATAAATTGCTCATATATTAATAGTTATGCTCTAAGTCTTCAGTTCTCAGTCCACAGTTCCCATTGCCTACTGTAGACTGTAGACTGCCTACTGATTTGGAATAAAAATATCAAACCGACTACCTTTGTTTAATTCACTTTTTACACGAATATTACCTTTAAAAGACTCAACAATAGCTTTTACATAGCTCAAACCCAGACCAAAGCCTTTTGTATTATGAATATTTCCTTTAGATACCCGATAGAAGCGGTCAAATATTTTAGATTGTTCCTCTTTTGTCATTCCGATACCATTATCCAACACCGAAATTAGTATACCATTTTGTACATCTTCTGTTTTAATGATAATTTCAGGGTTTTGTTTTGAATATTTTAATGCATTATCCAGTAAGTTGCTGATAATGTTTAAGAAATGGATTTCATCTATCAGTGCAATATTATTTTTTGCTAACAGTTCAGTACTTATTGTTCCATTTTTTTTATCGATCTGTACACCTATATTCTGTATTGAATTTTCAATTAAAATGTGCAGATTCAAATTGTTAAGGTTTAAATCAAGCTCACTTTTATCTAATAACGACATTTGTAAAACCTTTTCTACCTGCTTGTTCATTCGCTTATTTTCATCTTTTATAATTTTAATAAAACTCATTATTTTGCTTGAGTTATTAATTACTTTAGGATTTATAATTGAATCGGCAGCAAGCGATATCGTTGCAATTGGTGTTTTAAACTCATGAGTCATATTATTTATAAAATCTGTTTTTACATCAGAAATTTTCTTTTGTTTAAGTACCATTAAAACACTTATGGAAAAAGCAAGCAGAATAATTAGACTAAAAAATAGGGAGGCTGGTAACATAATAGATAATGAGCGGTATAAGTGAGACTTCCTTTCAGGAAAGTAAACAACTAATTTATCCGGTTTTGGTATTAAGTCATCTGGAAAAAGGCTTGTATAATACTTTTTGTATGAGTTATCCTGACTGTAATTTTCAGATTTGGTTTTCGCTTTATCCTGTTTTGATTTTACTCCGTATTCATATGAAATATTAATGTTGCTTTCAGCCAGTTCCTTTTTTAACAGAGAATCAAGTAATTCAAACTTAATCCTTTTTATAAAATAATTTATATCAGTATCATACTCAAAAACCATTTTTTTAATAACATGTTCAATTTTTTTGGCTTTTGTTTTTATCTTTTTTTTCTCAATTAGTATATTATGAACTGTATCATCACTTTTGTAGCTATAACTTGAAGTGTAAATATAGCCCGTATCTTTTGATTTATTTTTTGTTTTTATTTTGGTAGTTATACGATGTGTTTTTTTATTGTTTCTGTTTATTAACACCATATTCTCATCCACAGAAACCCATTGTACCTTATCTTTTTTATCTTCGTTGAGGATAATTAGTTTTTGTACTAAACTGTCATTAATACTTATGAAAATTAGACTGTCAGCCTTATCTGTAAAGGTAATGTTTAGATCTTTGTGAAGAAATTGATCATTATTCATTTCTTTATCAAAAACATGTGCTATTTCATTTTGTTCAAGCTTTTTCACCACATTTATCAAAGCATCATTCACTTTTTGGTCAAACTTATACTCGTTTTGTTCAATGGCATTTTGCATCCAAAAAATCTGAACCGTAATTATTCCGCCAAGCGCAACACTCATTAGTACAATTGTAAATATTAATAGTTTTTTACTCACGGATTTGGATTGTTTGTAACTCTATTCTGTTAATTTTATATACAGCTTTATAAGAAGTATCGTTCCTTTTTGAAACAGGTCATTGGTCATTTCGCTACGCTGTCATTAGTCATTAAATCATTGTTTATTTTATCATTATCGCATTAAAACGTTGG
>JAOZNO010000413.1 GCA_029933755.1 Bacteroidales bacterium
TGAGGGAGAAATTAAATCTTTAGGAGCTTGGGGCGGAGATTTTGTTATGATTGCCAGTGAATTACCAATTGATAGAATTCGAAACTACTTTTTGGGAAAAGGTATTGATATTATATTTACATTTGAAGAAATGCTGCTATAATACTGAAAATTATGAATTTTACAATGAATACATCAGAAATAATTCTTCCTTTTAATAAAGAGAAGAAAGTTAGTTGGCGTAGTCCCTCAAATATTGCTTTGGTAAAATATTGGGGCAAAAAAGAAAATCAAATTCCGTCAAATCCTTCATTGAGTTTTACTTTGTCAGAATCATATACTGAAACAAGTATTTTTTATAAGAAGAAGGAGTATTTAAATGCTGCAAGTTTGGAGTTTCGCTTTGAGGGTAAGAAAAACCTCCCATTTCAGAATAAAATTGAGGGTTTTTTGAAAAAGATTATCGAATATTTTCCTTTTTTAACAGAATTACAGCTTAAAATTGATAGCCGAAATTCATTTCCTCATTCAGCAGGAATTGCTTCTTCGGCTTCATCAATGAGTGCATTGGCTTTATGCTTGTGTTCTATTGAAAAAAAACACTTTGGAAGCTTAAATGATAAAAATGAATTTTTCACAAAAGCTTCATTTATTGCCCGATTAGGCTCTGGAAGTGCTTCACGATCTGTTTTTCCATATGCTGCTACCTGGGGCGAGATTATTGAAAATTCGATTTCTTCGGATGAATTTGCTTCAGTACTGCCTTTTGAACTTAACCCCAAATTTAAAAACTATAAAGATGCAATACTTATTATCAGTAAGCAGACAAAAAAAGTCTCTAGTACTGCTGGTCATGCACTTATGGTAGGGCATCCATTTGCTAAAGAGCGTTTTATTTTAGCAAAAAAAAATCTGAAACTTCTATTATCTGCGCTCAAATTAGGAGATGAGAAAAGTTTTATTGAGATTGTAGAAAATGAAGCATTGACCTTACATGCGTTGATGATGAGTTCCAATCCTGGATTTATCCTAATCCACCCAAATACACTGAAAATAATTGAAAAGGTTCGTGATTATCGTGAAAAAACAGGAATAAAGCTATGTTTTACACTTGATGCAGGGCCTAATATTCATCTGTTATATTCTGATAATGATAGTGATGAGGTGGAAAAATATATTAAGAAGGAATTGGTACAGTATTGTGAAAATGAATTTTGGATATCTGATAAGATGGGAGAGGGGCCTATGGAAATTTTATAGATATACAGAAAATTAAAGCTCAAAAGTAAAAATTTCTTGCCATTTTAAATTATAAATCTTATACTTGCAGACTTTGTAAGATTGAAAAAAATCTTTATAAACGCTTGTACTTGTTGTTAAATGTCCTCTTTTAACGTATGTTCAAGGAGTAATTTAAAAAAAACATCATTTTTATTGATGAAGAAGTCAGATATTTTTTACGCAAAAATTTTACTATTTGGGGAATATAGTGTAATCCTGAATTCGAAGGGTTTAATTATTCCATATTCACATTTTAGAGGTGAATTGGCCACGCTGAATAAGGATCGTTATACTGATTTTGAATTTGCAAAACGATCAAATAAACAACTTCTTGAATATGCAAATGAATTGTGGAAGCTACAAAAAGCATCAAAACTTAATGTAAAAATTGATGTTGCAGCTTTTATAGAGGATGTTAATAACGGACTGTATTTTGAATCAACCATTCCACAAGGTTTTGGCTTAGGGAGTTCTGCGGCTTTAGTGGCCTCAGTATATAGTAAGTATGCAAATGAAAAAATAAACAGCAGGCGACAGATAAGTTCAGAGGAAATATTAAAACTTAAAAATGATTTTGCCGAGTTAGAAGCTTTTTTCCATGGAACCAGTTCTGGTGTTGATCCTTTAAATTCATATATAAAATATCCGGTTTTAATTAAAGGGAATAATCAGTTTGAAACGGTGGGTATCCCGAGAAATGAAAACGGTCAGGATAATGCTATTTTTTTACTGGATACTGGAAAAAGTCGAAAAACGGGTCCCCTGGTTAAATTGTTTTTAGAAAAATCAAAAGATAAAAATTACGATAAAGCAATTCGTCAGAAACTTATCCCCATAAATAACCAATGTATTGATAGCCTTATTAATGGAGATTTAGACCGATTTCGTAATTCTTTAAAGCAATTATCTGAATTTCAATTGAACTATTTCAGTGAAATGATTCCTGAATCATGTCGAAGCTCATGGGAAACTGGTTTAAATGATGATAGTTATTACCTTAAACTGTGTGGAGCAGGTGGTGGAGGTTTTGTTCTTGGTTTTACTTATGAATTTGATAAGGTGAAAATTAAGCTGGGAGAAAATGGCAAAAAATTTATACCTGTCTATAGAAGTAATGGAAGGTAAATTTACTAAACCTCATTCAATATTTTTCAGAAATTCTTTGGAATCAAAAAACGGATTAAATTCCGGGTTTTTAACAATCTTGTTACTTTTATAATTGACATAGCCTTTAATATATTTGTGATGAAGTGTATAAACCTTTTCAGATTCTTCATTCATGAAAATAGCTTTTTCAGTTAATATTTCTTCAACTCTTAAGTTTGATGCATCTGACTGGTTTATCTTATCAAGATATCGCTGATACAATTTTTTAGAAATAGATACAATTATTATATTTTTACCAAATTGTTTTCGTACATAGTGATTGTAGCTTAGGTCAACAGGATTATTTTTAACTTTAGTAGCAGTCTTATCAAAAGCATAGGCAAATTCCAGACCTGTTAAAAGAATATTTTTTGCTATACTTTCCTTGTGGGTATAGTGTAAAAATATGATTGTATCTTTATCATTTTCAAATATAAATTTCTGAATGCTATTGTTAAAGAAAAAATCATCTTTTATTAATATACTGTGTTCATTTTCTCCTATTATTTCTCTAAATTTTCCAATTAAAAAATCCAGTTTAGTAAAATCACCTTCTGCTAAAAAAACCTTATCTTTAATTTCAATACTAAACCAGTTATAATCTGATTTAAGTTTTGTTTCCTTTTTTAATACAATTTTGCTGTAGCTTGTCTGCTTCAAATCTATTTTAATACTCCATGCAAAATTTTCAATAGTTGAAATGTTAATATTCAGGGTTTTACCTGTACCTTTGCAAACCTGATTTGCATACCATTTTGTGAGCCATGATAAATTATTCATTGCTATATGATTAATTTTTAATTAACATCTTTTGATGTACTAAATTGTCAGAATAAACTATTTTAAGAAAATAAATTCCTTTTTTTAAATCAGAACAAGGAATGTTAATTATTGTAGAATCTGTTTGAAGGGTTTTCACTATACTACCATAAACGTTAAATAATTGAACTTTAGTATTTTTTAAACTTGAACTGTTTTTAGTTACTTCAATTCGTATGTGGTTTTGAAATGGGTTAGGGTAAATATAGAGTTGTTGTTCATTATCAACGGTCTGAGTTGAAACTAAATTACCCCAAATTTTTTCTGCAAATTCAGGATGATCAATAAAAGGATTTCTGTTGCCTTGATATTGGTAATAAATTATGTCATTCCTATTTCGTTCCCAATTACTAACAGGGTCACTGATATGCCATTCGTATAAATCAGATAGTTTTCCATGAAGTGCTTCCTTGTCTGGGGACGAGTCTACATAATCAACTATTTCTAAATCAGGCTCAGAGTTTTCACCTTCGTATCTTGTTGCCATATAAAAAATCATTCGGGCAACATCACCTTTTACAATATCCCTGGGTTCCCATGAATTTGAGGTAAGCCTACATTCAGTAACCCCGGTAGGGTCATTGTAAATATCACCTCCTACTGCAAAGTCATAATTTGATCGTGCTGAATTTACTGAAATGTCACATGGTCTTAAAGCGTGAACATCAGTTCCTGCACCTATTTCAGTTGCAAAATCTCCATGCGATTTTGCCCAAACATGCTCTCTACTCCAACCTTTTTTATCATCATATTCCAAATCAGCATTTAAGCTCCAACCTGTATAAAGCAATAGTACATTATCTGGATTGAGTGTATCTCGATCTGTTTCTTTTAATATATCCCAAACATCGGTAGAATAGTTATTGTAAGGGAACTCTGTATGGTCTTTTATAATATTGTATAAGGCTGTTTTTAACTCATTATTAGTTAAATTCTCGGTTCCATTATAATATCCGTCAGGTATTTGAGCAATTATGCTTTGTGCAGATATTATTAAAAAAGAAAACAATATTTTAATATTTTTATTTATCATATTTGATTCTAAAACAATAATAAGTAGTTTGACAAAATTATTAGTATACTTTATTACGCTAAGGTCTTGATTAAAAGAATATATGAATCTAAATAAATAGGTCTGAGACCTTAATCGTCAGTCTATGTATGTTTAATGGAATAACAGTCGCAAGTTAAAATATTTTTAAATTAAATCAGGCTTATTGATAGGGTATTTATGTTTTAATTTATC
>JAOZNO010000414.1 GCA_029933755.1 Bacteroidales bacterium
ACCACCTTCAAAATAATAAACTTGCGAGTCACCTTCAAAAGCTAATATATGTGTTGCAATACGATCAAGAAACCAACGATCGTGAGAAATAACCACCGCACAACCGGCAAAACTTTCCAAACCTTCTTCCAAAGCACGCAAAGTATTTACATCAATATCATTTGAAGGCTCATCTAATAATAGTACATTCGCTTCTTCTTTTAAGGTAAGAGCCAAATGCAACCTATTACGCTCACCACCTGAAAGCACACCACATTTCTTTTCCTGATCGGCTCCGTTAAAATTAAAACGCCCAACATAAGCTCTGGAATTAATCATTTGGTTACCCAGCTTAATTTCTTCACCACCGGCAGAAATCACCTGGTAAACTGTTTTATTTGGATCAATATCAACATGTTGCTGATCTACATAGCCAATTTTCACAGTTTCACCCACTTTAAACGAACCTGAATCAGCTGTTTCTGCACCCATTATCATCCGGAACAAGGTGGTTTTACCTGCACCATTGGGGCCAATCACACCAACAATTCCGGCAGGTGGCAATTTAAACTCCAAATTATCAAACAAAAGTTTATCGCCAAAGGCTTTAGAAACCCCTTGAGCATCAATAACCACATCGCCCAAACGCGGTCCATTCGGAATAAAAATCTCCAGTTTATTTTCTTTTTCCTTTACATCCTGATTTAATAATTTATCATATGCTCCTAATCGTGCTTTTGATTTTGCATGACGTGCTTTAGGACTCATTTTTACCCATTCCAACTCACGTTCAAGTGTTTTTCTACGCTTGCTTTCTGTTTTTTCCTCTTGTGCCATACGTTTGGTCTTCTGCTCTAACCACGATGAATAATTCCCTTTCCACGGAATACCTTCACCCCTATCCAATTCAAGAATCCATCCGGCTACATTATCCAAAAAATACCTATCGTGTGTTATGGCTATAATAGTTCCTTTATATTGTTGCAAATGCTGCTCAAGCCACTCAACCGATTCTGCATCTAAATGGTTAGTAGGCTCATCAAGTAACAAAACATCAGGTTCCTTTAGTAACAAACGACACAGAGCAACACGACGGCGTTCACCACCCGAAAGATTTTCAATTTTCGCATCTTCAGGAGGGCAACGAAGTGCATCCATTGCACGCTCAAGTTTACTATCAAGCTCCCAGCCATTGTAATGCTCAATTGAATCAGATAATTGACCCTGACGTTCAATCAGTTTATTCATCTCGTCATCCGTCATTGGTTCGGCAAATTTAGCATTCACTTCTTCATACTCCTTTAGTACCGCAACAACCTCTGACACACCCTCCTCAACAATTTCACGAACGGTTTTACTATCATCCAGTTTTGGCTCTTGCTCTAACATACCTACGGTATAACCATCAGAGAAAGCAACTTCGCCTTCAAAAGATTTTTCTGTTCCAGCGATAATCTTCATTAAAGTAGATTTTCCGGAACCATTAAGACCAATTACACCTATTTTTGCCCCGTAAAAAAAGGACAGGTAAATATTATTTAATACTTTCTTTTGTGACGGGAAGACTTTACTTACCCCAACCATTGAAAAAATTATCTTTTTATCGTCTGACATAGCTGATTTTAGATTAACCCTTCGACTTTACTTCGACTCCGCTCAGTAATCACGCTCAGGGTAAATGATTTTAGATTTTTACAAATTTGAATATTCTTTTAAAAGGTAAAAGTAAGAAATTTTAAAGAAAAACGGGTAACGAACTGTACAGAAACAAAATCACTTTTTAAGGCCACCTCTATTAATTACTTTGTGGCAAGAAACAAACATAGTGAACAAGATGCAAGGCATAAATATTTTTTAATAGCCGTAGCTATATGAAAATATTTTAACGAAGTCAGATTGTTTATTATATTTGTTCCCGTTGGGTTTTCAGAGTTATCCATATACTTCTGCAAATTTTATTGTATTATCCCGATAGTACTTCCAAAATTTCCATTGTCTATGAAAAACTCTGAAAATCTTGCTGTAAATTAATTATTAGAGGTGGCCTTAAGTAATTTAGCATAATCAATTCTCCCTATTAAGCCAGTTAATCTTTTATAATCTTGTTTTATGTTTTCTATTTTTCTGCAAAAGCTCTCATTTTGATTCTTGTAGATTGAAAGCATTTTTAAATTTTGCATAATTTTAATAGCCTCTTCGTACGATTTTGTATTTTTCTGTTTTATTAAGAAATCAACTTGCCCCCACAAATTACTTTCATCTTTTTCTATTTCTTTTAATTTAGCAATCCGTTTTTCTTCTCTCTTTTGTTTTTCTTTATTCTTTCTCTTTTCCTTAAGCTCAATAGTGGCCGCTACTATTTCTTTTATACTCCTTTTATTATGCTTATTGACATCTGACACTTTGCTTTTTTCAGCTTTCAGTCTTTTTTGTAATTTAATATTCAAAAGTGCTTCATTTTGCAATAATCTTTTTAAAAAATCATTTTTTTCAGCATCAGATAAGCTAGCAATTTCATTATATTCATTATTATTCTCAGATAAGCTGGCAATACTATTTTTAGATGCTACAGCAATTGTATCTTTATCAATCTCAAAAATATCAATAAAATCTAATAAGGCAGCATTTAATGATTGAAGATTTGCAGGCACATCAGGGTCTTCACTTTCAGGATCTACATTTCCCCATTCGTTGATTACATCTTCAGTGGTTATTTTCAACCAAATTAGATACAAGCAACGATAATCACCGGATAGAATGTCAGCTCGTAAACTTATTAAAGACGACAAATAACCATCTCCCTCAATCCAATTCCCACCACCGTCTTCATCTTCAATGAAAATATGAAGAATAGTAAATTTTTCTTTTTCGATAAGTTCAATACCTTCAGCACTATAATGCATTAGTTTTTTAATATCAATCAAATCATTAGGAAACTTAAATACAAGTTGTCTCGTACCCCAATTTGAGATATAAAACATGGCATCAAAATACTTTTCCACCACCTTTAGTTCATCTTTAGGAAAATCACCATAATGATATTCAAAAGTAGCTCCTGCGTTGCTAGCATCCGTTCTACTAGACCATGATGATATTATTTCTTTATCTTTTTTTGACAATGGATTATCTATTGCCTTAAACTCATAGAATTGATATTCGCTCATATATTATTTTTATTTATTCAAACAACACTTTTTATATTTCTTCCCACTACCACAAGGGCATGGTTCATTTCTCCCCACTTTGTTTTCCGGTAACAAAAATAGTCTAAAATATTTTATTCATTAACGATTTACATATCGGAATATAGTTTAACTTTTAAATTATATCTTTGCCTAAAGTTTAATGATTATTACCAATGAGTAAAAAGCTAAGTAAAAGACAAAACCAAATTATAAAAGAATCTACAAAAATAATTCATACCAAAGGGATTCAAGGCTTAACGATTAAAAACATATCAGCGGCAATTGAAGTAACTGAAGCAGCAATTTACAGGCATTTTAAAAGCAAGGAAGAAATCCTTTCGACTATTCTGGATGATTTTCGCTTAAATTTAAATGACAAGGTTCAATCTATCCTGAAAAGTGATTTTTCAGCTTTGGTAAAGCTGAAAACGATACTGAATCACATGATGGATTTATTTTGTGCAAACCCTTATATTGTTTCAGTAATTTTTTCTGATGAGATTTTTAAAAACAATCAAATTCTATCAGACAAAATTATTCTTTTAATTAAACAGAACAGTGAGCTTTTTCGTTTAATTGCTGAGGAAGGACAAAAGAACAAAGAATTCAGAAATGATGTTAAGGCAGATGAATTATCAGTTATAATTATGGGCTCGTTTCGGATGATTGTTAAAAACTGGCAACTTAACAAACAGGTGTACTCACTTAAAGAAAGAGGAAATGATTTTTTCGAATCATTATTCAAAATAATTTCGCAAGAATAAAATTAAGTTAAACATATATTTTTCAATGCAGTACATAAATTAAAACTTAACAAATCAATTTCAATAACTGTGAAACACTCATGTTTTACTCATATTTTTTTGTGAGAAGTTGTTAGTGAATGTTTCAGTTAACAAAAATTAAATCAAACCCCTTAATTTTCAATTTCACCCATAATGAATAGTATTAATCCTTATTTAGAATCTACCTAAATAACAGTTTCTCTAGTTTATTTTCCCTTTTTAAGAACGTATTATCCACAACAAGGTAAAATCAAGATTATCAAGTATGTAATCGCTTACTTACACTTCGTATTGGACTGAATTAAAGACAATTAAACATAGTGAAAAAACAAATACATGCTAAACAACATTTGCATTAACAGATAGGATTTATAATTTCGACCTATTAAATTAACTTAAAAAATCTTAAATCTTATGAAAAAATTATTACTTATTTCTTTGATTCTAGTTATTGGCATAAGCATAAATGCACAAACTATTGGCTTGAGGGTTGGTTACAACATGTCTGGTTTACGTATTGA
>JAOZNO010000012.1 GCA_029933755.1 Bacteroidales bacterium
CAAGTACTTTAATATTGGTTTTTGCTGAAAAAAGTGAGTGGTTTCATATAAAAATGTAAAATCAAATATTGATTTAAAGGTAAATAACGAAAGAAATATAAATAATAAATTAGTATAGAAAATGCCTGATACTAAGACAGCTAACAGAAGTGCGTTTGTTAATAGAACAGCAACAGCTGTGTAAATAATATCGAAATCGCGATAGTGCTTGCTTTTTGAAGCCCAGCGTTTACGTTGGTTAATATAAGCAGTGAATGATTCTTTTGGTTTTGTGTAAACAGTTGCTTTTTCTGATTTTAAGAAATGGATTTTTGAGGGATATTCTTCCTTCATTTTCAATAATAGGAAAATATCATCACCTGAACTGACTTTCTTATTTGTTGGATCATTTAAACCTAAATAGGCCTCTTTTGAGAATGCTAAATTAGCACCATTGTTCATTATTGGCCTTTTTATACCTGTTGCTGCTGCACCTGAAACCATTAAGGAAAAAAAATCAAGTGCTTGCATATGTTCAAACCAGCTTTTTGATTTTATTAAAACAGGAGCAATAATCATTTTGGCATTACTGCTTATGTAATAATCTTTAATGGTTTGAAGCCACTCTGCCTGAAACTCACAATCAGCATCTGTAGTAACTATTAATTCTCCTTTTGCTTTTTTTATTCCATAATCCAGTGCAAATTTTTTCCCTTTATGCTCATTTAAACTTAGTAATTGGAAACTGCTTTGCTGTTTACAAAATTCCTTAATTATATTGTTTGTATTGTCTGATGAAAAATCATCAATAATAAGCACTTCAAAGGAATTACTATTTAGAGTTTGGTGCAAAAGAGAATTTAAAGTCTGTGAAATATTATTTTCCTCATTTTTTGCAGAAATTATCACACTTATAAAAATAGGAAAAGGGTTCTCAGAACCCTTTTCAAATTTATTAATACGTTTCCACCCAATAATTAGACTGGTTAATAGTAATATATAGCTGACTGTAACAAAAATGCTTACAATAATTAGAGGGAGCATGTCTAACCTGATTAATTCATGAATTTATTAGGTGCTTTGTTAATTGTCTATCAATCTGCAACTTAACCCTAAATAGCAGAAATGATAAATTTACCAAAGGTGCATTTTTTCTTTGTCGGACTCTTTCCCGAATCAAGTTCGGGACAAGCTGTTGCAAACCTCTTGCAGTATAAACATACAACTTCAAGGTTCGATGCCTCAATTCCAACAAAGAAAAAGCGCATAGCCTGCCCCGCCTTAGCGGGGAATTATTCAGGCTAATTCCTCCTGAAACTTACCAATGCCTGTTCCGCCTTAGCGGAATCTTAAAGACTTTGCAAGTTAAGTTTTATATTACGATTAATAACCAATTACTAAATTACCCAGCTGCATTTTCGTCACCAAAATCGTCAACATCCATATCCATTTCTGCTTCTTCTGTAATCGTAAAATCAGTAGGAACATCAAATATTCCTTTAGGTAAGTTTGAGGTTTCCTCTAAGCTCTTTGCTTCCATAGTCATGGTCATACCATTTTGTTCCGTACTCTTTTTAAGTATCATGGTTTTCCATATCCAGATTTTTGTATTTGCTCCGTTTTCATTCATTGAATAAATTTGGCAAGTTTTTCCAAGAATTTCTTCTGTCCCAAGTTTTTCGCCACCATCTTCAGTTAGTTTTGCTTCAAGTATTTTAAGATCAGTCTTATATGGTGATAAATTAGAGTTAGTTTTTATTTTAGTTCCTGTTTTCTGAGTCATCTCCAATGAATAAAGATAACCACTTTTGGCTATATTTCGTTTATTTATTTTTTCTCCATCTATTTCTATTTGAGAAATAATACATTCTTCAGTACCATAATTCTTAAAATACAAGTTTATGTATGTTTTTTCTCCCATTGCATTTTGTAAATATTTAACAATGCCCGCTTTAATAGGGTATTTATTAAAAGATGTTGATTCTGAATTAGTAGTTTCTTTTTGTTCAGCATCGTTTTTGTTTTCATTGGTTGATGTGTTTTCATTGCAAGCAAAGAAAAATAAAGTAATTAAACTTAGTAGATAAATGTTTTTCATGTGTTTGTTTTTTAATTGTTTTTAATTGCCACATGTTACCGTCCTGAGAAAATCGGGACTTGTTTCATGTGTCTATTTTTAAAATGTTTTTATTTGCCACATGTTACCACATGATGTAAAATAATCATTGCCTTGAATGTTTAATAATTATTTTAATCATACTTGTTTCATATGTCCATTTTTTAAATTGTTCCAACTATTTTTAGCTTTGGGCATTAGTTGGCTTATTATTTATATATTATTAAATTAGAAAGGCAAATTTAAAAAAAAATACTGTTTGGCAATCAAAATTAACCTTTCCTGCTTAAATTTTTCTTTAAGGGTTCTCGCATAACAATAAAAGTGCCCAAAATTGCTGGAAATGCTAGGTTTACAATCCACAATAAAATACTTGCCGACAGAATAGCAGGGTAATCTGAACTATATAATCCTAAAAAGAAAATGGCTAAGGAACCACGTACACCAATTTCAGATAATGCAAAGCCCGGAATAATAAACAGGAATAGATAAATTAAGCCAATTGCGATAAGTGCATGGAATACGCTAATTTCTATATTGAAGAATATTAATAATAAATAAAATTGTGTAAAGAAAATTGTATACCTAAAAAAGCTAAAAGTTAAAATGTTTCGTAAATCTTTAAATTTATAAAATTTGAGAAAATGCAATTCTTTTTCTTTTTTTTTTAGTAAGCCAAATTTATTTTTTAACTTTATTAAAAAGCTGGGCTTAAAAAAAGCATATGCAATAAGTATTATTAGTAAAATTGAAAGAGTAAGTATTAAATAAATATAATATTTACTTATGAATAGCTTGTTTTCAGTATCAATTAAATAAGCATTTATTGCAAAAACACCAACAGTTATAGTTATGAATGACTGACTAAGGCTACCAACAATTGATGCAAAAACACCGGAAACCATTTTTGAAGAGTCAGTAAAATAGGGTCTTCCGGCAAATTCGCCTATTCGGTTAGGAGTAAATATTCCTATACTAATCCCGGCTAATACGGAACGTAAACTATATTTTAAATTTATTCTTTTAATGTCTTTAACAAGTATTTTCCACTTTACAGCTTCAAACACCCAATTTACAATCATAAGTAGAAGTACAATAATAAGTATTCCGGATTTAGCTATGCTTAATGAAAAATTGTCAAGTATAAATTGTGAGCTTTCTACTGAATTATATATTTTATAAATAACAAAAGAATAAGTTGATAATATTATTAATACTTTAAGAATACGAAAGTTTGTTTTTTTCTTAAAGAGTGTAGTCATTGATAGGGTTTGAATAGGATTTGCTTTTGTATTTATACTAACAGGGGATTTTAAATATAGGTATTACTTATATTTTGCACACAATTGACACATTGGTGATTAGTAGTTAATTATTAAAATTGCAATTTCAAATGAGCTAATTGTTAAGGTGAAATATATAACTTTAAGCATCATGGTTATTTAAGACTAGTGTCAAGTCATGTATGGCATTTCAGATGCAACTTTATCCGTCTGACCGCTCCGAGTGGTCTGACGGGTTTACATAAGTTCGCCTTACCCGAACTTTTTCATTGACTTAACACTACTGGTAGGAACATCAGTTAATTTGTTATTTACTTTATTATTAATAATTGGTAGCATAACAAGCGAAATAACTCCAACGCCAACTAAAAGGAGTGTCATTGCACCATGCACGGCAAAAGCAAAAGCATTTGCATCAGGTGTTTTCTCAATACCATAAATCATTAATGTTTCAATAACCATAAAATGCCAGGTTCCAATGCCACCCGGTGAAGGAGCAACCATACCAAAACTAGCCATTACAAAAACGGTTAATCCTGTCATAACAGTTAAATGCTGAGTAAATTCAAAACTCCAGAAAGTTACATATATCATCAAAAAATACATAGTCCAAATAAATATTGAATGGCCAATAAATTCCCATTTTCTATCCATTTTTCGTACTGTATCAAGCCCTGCAATGAAACTCATTAATAATTCACGAAGTTTTTTATATACTACACTTTCTTTAAATCGTTTTCTAAAATACCAGGTAAAAACTATTGAGGCAAGAAACAAAGCAGCTAACAATATCAAATATTTTATCTGCAAAATAGAATTAACTTTTTGTTCAATTCCTGGATTATTCTGAATAAATTTAAGTACTACTCCAAACTGTGTAACAAGTACTACAAACAATAAGATGAAAAGCATAACAAAATCCATAACTCTTTCAACTACAACTGTTCCTAATAATTTGGATATAGGTACTTTTTCATATCTTTTTAAAATTGAACAACGTACAATTTCACCTGAGCGAGGTATGGCTGTGTTTGAAAGGTACATAACCATAACTGAGAAAAATGTGTTCAAAAGTCGGGGTTTATACCCTAAAGGATTAATTAAAAGATTCCACCTTATTGCTCTTCTTAAATGACTTAGTAATGCTAATACCAGTGATACACCAATCCAAAAATAATTTGCACCTTTAAGGGCTGCAATAATTTCATTTACGTTTTGATCTTTATAAACTAACCAAAATAAAACCAAACCAATGGTTAAAAATAAGGCAATCCTTATACCTGATGTAATTTTACTTTTCAAGATAATTTAATGATAAATTGATAAATAGTTTGATTGAGTATATCTTTACATGATTATTTTGAGGGAACAAATATAATATTAACTTTTAAATATAAGAGTTTCGGGTGAAATTTAAAGGATTATATAAGAATAAAACATTTTGGATTATTTTCTGGGATTTGTTAATGATTACTATTTTATTAACAAATTTTTTCTGGATTATTTTTGATTGGATTTTTACTTTCATATCAGTAGATCTCTTTTTGTCGGAGTATTTAAATGGGTTTTATAATTTTTATATTCCTATTCATGCCAAATTTTGGTTTTATGATTATTTGTTTGTAGGGTTGTTTATATTAGAACTAACTGTACGGTGGGGTATCGCAATTAAAAATAGAACATATCACCGCTGGTTTTTTTATCCTTTTATTCATTGGTACGATGCATTGGGCTGTATACCTATTGGTTCCTGGCGTATGCTAAGGATTTTAAGGGTTATTTCAATACTGCTTCGACTTCAACGTTTACAAATAATAGATTTATCCAAAAACTTTATTATAAAGAAAATTAATAAGTATTTTGGTGTTTTAATGGAAGAGGTATCTGATAGGGTAATTGTTAATATGATTGATGGTGTGCAGGATGAACTAGATAAAGGGACTCCTGTAATCAAAAAGATTATTGATGAAATAATTTATCCTAAAAAGCAAATCCTTGTAGAAATGATTACAGTTCAAATTCGGGATGTCTTAAAGGATACACATCCTAAATATGAGAATGAGTTAAAAGAGTATGTAAATCATAGAGTTAGTTTGTCAATTAAAAAAACGCCTGAAGTTAAAGTGATTAATAAAGTTCCGGTATTTGGCTCAGTTGTTAGTTCTGCCATTGAAAAAATTGTTTCAGATGTAGTATTTCATGTCATAAATGATTTTTTAACAGATATTAGTTCTGCAAAAAATACCGATATTGTAAATAATATTACAGAAATGTTTTTTGAAAGTATACTTAATAATATCAAAACGGAAGAGAATTTGGTTTTTGAAGAAATAGTATCAGATTCGCTTGAACTAGTAAAAAATAATGTTAAAATACAGCGATGGAAATTAAAAGAGATTGAAGAAAGAAAAGAACAGATAAGGAAAAAATTTGATAAACAAAAAAAAGGAAAATCACTAAAACAAATCGAAAAGTTAGAAGCAGAAGAAAAAGAAGCGATTATTAGTGATCCGTTAATTAATATTGAAGAAAGTTTAAAACTGTAAAATTATAGGATAAATGGATAGAGTGAAAGCTAAAAAGTTTTTAGGTCAACATTTTTTAAAAGATAAGAAAATTGCTGAGGAAATTGTAAACAGCCTCACTTGTAAAAATTTGGAGCATGTTCTTGAAGTTGGGCCGGGCATGGGTATTTTAAGTGAGTTTCTTCTTAAAAAGGATTATGATACATCTTTTATCGAAATTGATGATGAGTCGGTTGAATATCTCAATCAAAACTTTCCTGAAATGGAAGGTAAAATACTTCATCAGGATTTTTTGAAAATGGATATTCAAAGTCTTGAAGCTTATAATATTGCCATAATTGGTAACTTCCCTTATAATATTTCAAGTCAAATACTTTTCAGACTATATGAAAATCGGAATAAGGTAAAAGAACTTGTGGGAATGTTCCAGCTGGAGGTTGCTAAACGGGTTATTTCCAAACCTGGCAATAAAGTATATGGCATTTTAAGTGTTTTAATACAAGCTTTTTACAATACCTCTGAAGTTTTAACATTAGAACCTGAAGCTTTTAACCCACCACCAAAAGTAAAGTCTATGGTTATTCGCCTTGAGCGAAATGATATTGAAAAATTAGATTGTGATGAAAAACTATTTTTCAGAGTGATAAAATCAACTTTTAATCAAAGGCGTAAAACCATAAGAAATTCGTTAAAAAGCTTAATGAACATTACTGATTTTCAGTCGGAATATTTAGGGCAAAGACCTGAACAACTTTCGGTTGAGGAATTTGTTAGATTAACCAATGAAGTGAAAAAACATTTAGACTCTTTATAATGAGAATATTAGGAAAGAAAACAATTAGCAGCTCAAAATATCTAAACTTTGTTGCAACTACTTTTGTAAACAAAAATAATATTGAGAGTGTTTGGTATTCTGTTGAACGAAATAATGGAGGAAAAACAGTAATAGTTGCTGCTACTGTTGATGATAAACTTGTTGTATTAAAAGAGTTCAGAGTTGCAATTGGTGATTATGAGTGGGCATTACCAGCAGGTTTAGTAGAAGAGGGAGATACAATTGAGAAAACCGCAAAAAAGGAGTTGAAAGAAGAAACAAATCTTGAGCTTTTAGAAATAGTTGAAAAAACACCTTTTATGACGAATTCGGCGGGTTTAACAAACGAGGTTGTATCAATTGTTTTTGCAAGGGCAGAAGGACAAATTGGTCAGGATGGTAATGAAGAGTCAGAAGAAATAGAAACATTTTTAATGAACAAACTGGAAGTTGAAAATTTAATGAATGACCAAAAGAAAATATTTTCAGCCAAAGCCTGGCTAATTTTTGATAAGTTTGTTCGGGGTGGATGGTGAGTTAGATTTAGTTTTTTAGGTAATTGGTAGAGCTGCACGGCTTCCGAAAAACTCGGGACAGGTTTGTGGACTTTAACTATAAAACAATAGAATAAGATGCATTTTGAATTAAGTAAGAAATATATAGATGATCTGAAAAAAATCATTTCAGATCATGATGAAGATGCTGCTGTTATGTTGATGGAAGAGCTTCACGCAGCAGATATTGCTGAAATTTACGATGAATTAAATGTTGATGAAGCAAGATTTTTGTATTTGTTACTTGATGGAGATAAAGCCGGAGATGTACTGGCAGAGTTAGAAGACGATGATCGTGAACTTTTTATGAAATCACTTCCAAGTGATGTAATTGCTCGTAAGTTTATTGATTACATGGATTCTGATGATGCAGCGGATGTTATTGCTGATTTACCAGACGACCGACAGGAAGAGGTTCTTTCCCATATTGATGATTTGGAACAAGCAGGCGATATTGTTGACCTTCTGAAGTATAATGAAGATACAGCAGGTGGCTTGATGGCAAAAGAGCTTATTTCGGTAAAAGAATCCTGGGACGTTGAAAAATGTATTGCTGAAATACGAAAAATTGCCGATGAAATTGATGAGATTTATTATGTTTATGTGGTAAATGAAGATAATATTCTGAAAGGTATTTTATCACTAAAAAGGCTAATTATTGCAGGTAGTAAAAAAAAGGTGAAAGATATTAGCAAGGAAGATATTATATCTGTTAAAGTAGATGTTGAGGAAGAGGAAGTTGTGAATATTGCCAGAAAATATGATTTGGTTGCTTTACCTGTAATTGATAGTATTGGACGTTTGGTTGGTAGAATAACAATTGATGATATTGTTGATGTAATGCAGGAAGAAGCAGAAAAGGACTACCAAATGGTTTCTGGTATTACTGAAGATGTTGAGCCTTCTGATAAAATTTGGGTTTTAACCAGGGCAAGAATTCCATGGTTATTGATTGGCTTGGTGGGAGGTATATTTGGTGCACAGGTAATTAGCTCATATGAAGGTGCTTTAGCAGAATATGCATCTATGGCATTTTTTATTCCTCTTATTGCTGCGATGGGTGGGAATGTTGGGGTACAGTCTTCATCAATTATTGTGCAGGCATTGGCAAGCAATTCAGCTGGTTTTGATAGCCTGTTTAAACGACTTCTGAAAGAGTTGGCCGTAGCCTTACTTAATGCTGTTATTTTAGCATCACTCATATTTTTATTTAGTTACTTTTTTTATGATTCAATGGCTTTAACAATTTCCGTTAGTGGAGCTCTTGTAATTGTTGTTGTTTTTGCATCCGTTTTTGGAACCTTTGTACCATTGGCATTAAATCGGTTTAATATTGATCCGGCATTGGCAACAGGCCCCTTTATTACAACGGTAAACGATATTACAGGATTATTTATTTATTTAAGCCTTGCTCACTATACTTTTTCCAATTTGGCAGGGTAGAAGAGTAATATGCTTTTACAGAGTGTATTGCTGAAGGTTGGTTGGGCTATAACAACAAAAAAAGCGTCACAGCTAGCTACGAAGCTGTCTTCTCCTTATTAAGAAAGTGGTAGTTTACCTTTTAATAAACCTGTATTCAAATTATTTGAGATTACTTGCGTGAGGGCTAAAGCCGTTGCTTCACTTCCTCCGCAAAGACGAGCATTAAATAAGCAGAACAGTAGAACAATACTAAGTCGAGTCTGTCTCTCAAGTTAGTGTTTCGTTCAGAATGTTCACAATTAAGGCTTGTGAAGTATTGAAAATTAGGAGTTTACTTTTGTAAATAATTGATTTTTAATACGAGCGTAACGAAGATAGTGGCCTTTATGGACAAACACTAAGCTGATGCAATAGCTTCAACCGGGTTTAATTTAGCTGCCTTGTATGCTGGTATAATACCTGAAATAATACCTATTGAAACGGAAATTGCTATACCGAAGACAACATTTCCGGTTGTCAGGTTAAAATCCATATCAAAAGCAGTAGAAACAATTAAAGTCCCAATATATATAATCAAAAGTCCTAAAATACCACCTAGTAGAGTAAGAATAACTGATTCATATAAAAACTGCAAGAGTACAAAATAACTTTTTGCACCAAGTGCTTTCTGTATTCCAATTAACTTAGTTTGCTCTTTTACTGAAACAAACATAATATTTGCAATGCCGAAACCACCAACTAAAATAGAAAAACCACCAATTATATATCCTGCAACATCAAGTACACCAAAAAGGCTATCAAAACTTTGAGAAATTAAACTAGTTTGATTAAGGGCAAAATTATCATCTTCTGTAGGTTTTATTCTTCTAATAGAGCGCATAATGCCTTTTAACTCATCAATTAACTCATTTGAGCTTATACCTGCTTTGGATTTCACCATAATCATTGGGTTAAGCCTTTCATTTTTCACATCAAATATATTTCTTGCAAAATTAATCGGTAACAATATCTGTTCGTCCGAACTAATGTTAAATGGGTCTGAACCTTCTTTTTTATAGACACCAATAATACGAACCTTATGACCAATAATTTTAATAGTTTTCCCAACAGGGTTAACATCAGGGAAAAGTTTTTCAGCGATAACAGCACCAATAATAGCTTTGTTTTTTCCCGTATTCGATTCAAAAAGAGAAAAATATCGTCCCTGGGCAATTTCAAAAGATCGAATATTTTCATAATCATGTGTTGCACAAATAATTGTAACATTATCTGCCGAATTATCCTTGTATTGAATGTTTTTTCTGGTTTGAATACTAAAAGTAGCTGCCTGTGCCAAATGTGAACGTTTTAAAAGTTTATCCTTTTCTTTTAATTTAGGAACAGGTCTATTCATATAATCCCACCATTTAAAATCACTATCCATAACCCATGGCCATTTTTGCACATAAACAACATTATCACCAAGTTTTGCAATACTGTTTCTTATGCTACTTTCTAATGTGTCAATTACTGTAAAAACAGAAATAATTGCAAAAATACCAATGGTTATTCCCAGTAAAGATAAAAATGTACGTAGTTTGTTTACAACTAATGAGTTGAAAGCAAAATACAAACTCTCTTTTAATAAATGTAGAAATATCATAAGACAAAAATAAAGGTTTTAATATAAAAGCAAAAACAAGTACGTATTTTTTTAAGTTATTTTTAGTCTGAGTTCCCTAATTTTATTGACAAAAAGCCTGTTCATAAGTTTGTGGGTAATTTATTTGATTATTTGTAAATTAAAATTGAAAAATTATATGAAATTTAATACTTTTGTAAATTATATTAAAAGGCTTGAAAATGAACAATTTGAAACAAGCATATTAATATTGCAATTAACAGTATTTAAATATTATAATTTTACGGATGAGAAAGATAAAGTCGGCACTAATCTCAGTTTACCATAAAGATAAGCTGGAAGATATTATCTTAGAATTAAACCGATTGGGTGTAAAAATCTTTTCAACAGGTGGTACAAAGTCTTTTATTGAAGGGTTAAATGTTGAAGTTCAGGCTGTTGAGGATGTAACTTCTTATCCATCAATATTGGGTGGCAGGGTAAAAACATTGCATCCTAAAATTTTTGGAGGCATTTTATCACGGCGGGATAATTTAGAAGATAAACAGCATTTGGAGCAATATGAAATTCCTGAAATAGATTTGGTTATAGTTGATTTATATCCATTTGAAGAAACCGTAAAGAGTGGTGCTGGAGAACAGGATGTAATTGAAAAAATTGATATTGGAGGTATTTCATTAATTCGGGCTGCGGCAAAAAACTTTAAAGATGTGGTAATTGTACCATCTAAAGCACAATATGCAGCTTTGCTTGAAATATTAAAAACCAAAAATGGTGAAACAGCCATTGAAGACAGAAAGCAATTTGCAAAAGCTGCTTTTGAAATTTCTTCTTCTTACGATACAGCTATTTATTCATATTTTGCAAGCGATGAAACAGATACATTCAAAATATCTGTAAAACCTCAGCGAAAATTAAGATATGGTGAAAATCCTCATCAGGCAGGTTATTTTTATGGTGATTTTGATGAACTTTTTGAACAAGTTCATGGTAAAGAAATTTCGTATAATAACTTGTTAGACATTGAAGCTGCTGTAAGTTTAATTTCTGAATTTACAGATTCCACATTTGCCGTTTTAAAACATAATAACGCATGTGGGCTTGCCGTTAGGGAAAAGCTTATTGATGCGTGGAAAGATGCCTTGGCTGGTGATCCTATTTCTGCCTTTGGAGGAGTTTTGATAACCAACAGAGAATTGGATAAAGAAACGGCTGAAGAAATTGATAAAATATTTTATGAAGTTATAATTGCTCCTTCATATTCGAGTGGTGCTTTAGATATCTTAAAAGCAAAAAAGAATAGAATTATTCTGATAAAAAAAGATGCTGACATAGATAAAAAGCAGTTTCGCTCACTTTTAAATGGAGTTTTGGTACAGGATAAAGACCAGAATACAGAATTTAAAAATGACATGAAGCTTGCTACAAAAAAAGAACCATCTGAAAATCAGTACAATGATTTAGCCTTTGCAAACATATTAGTTAAACATTCAAAGTCAAATGCAATCGTTTTGGCAAAGAATATGCAACTAATTGCTAGTGGAGTTGGTCAAACATCTAGGATTGATGCATTAAAGCATGCTATTGAGAAAGCAAAAAACTTTAAATTTGATTTAGAAGGTGCAGTAATGGCTTCTGATGCATTTTTTCCCTTTGCTGATTCAGTCGAAATTGCAAACAAGGTAGGTGTTAATGCGGTAATTCAACCGGGTGGCTCAATTAAAGATAAAGATTCAATTAACTATTGCGATGAACATGATATGGCAATGGTATTTACAGGAATAAGACATTTTAAACATTAATTTAGTAGACAGTTTTCAGTAAGCAGATTGAAACTTGAAACTAAAACGATACTAAATAATAAAACAAGTAAGCTAGACATAACATGGGATTATTTTCATTTTTTTCGCAAGAAATAGCAATTGATTTAGGAACAGCAAATACAATTATCATTCAAAATGATAAAGTGGTTGTTGATGAACCTTCCATAGTGGCAATTGATAAAATAAAAAACAAATTAATAGCTATAGGATCAAAAGCCCGGCAAATGCAGGGGAAAACACATGAACATATAAAAACAATTCGTCCATTACGTGATGGAGTTATTGCAGATTTTAATGCAGCTGAATTAATGATTAGAGAGTTAATTAAAATGGCTAGCTCTAAAAATAATATGTTTACCACCTCATTAAAAATGGTAATTTGTATCCCTTCCGGAAGCACTGAAGTGGAAATCCGGGCAGTACGTGACTCTGCTGAGCATGCCGGTGCCAGAGAGGTTTTTCTTATTCATGAACCTATGGCTGCGGCACTTGGAATAGGGCTTGATGTGGAAGCACCTGAAGGTAATATGGTTATTGATATTGGTGGTGGAACAAGTGAGATTGCTGTTATTTCGTTGGGTGGTATTGTGGCTAACAAATCAATAAGAACAGCCGGTGACGATTTTACACATGAGATTCAGGAATATATGCGACATCAGCATAACCTGAAAGTTGGAGAACGCACAGCCGAAGCAATTAAAATAAACGTTGGTGCAGCAATACCTGATATTGATGATCCACCGGCAGATTTTATGGTTCGCGGTCCTCATCAAATGACAGCCTTACCTGTTGAAATACCTGTTTCGTATCAGGAAATTGCACATTGTCTTGATAAATCAATAGCAAAAATAGAAACAGCAATACTTGGTGTTTTAGAAGAAACTCCGCCCGAATTATATGCAGATGTTTTTAAGAATGGGATTTACCTTGCAGGAGGTGGAGCATTGTTACGTGGACTTGATAAAAGATTTTTTGAAAAAACCAATATTCCCGTTCATATCGCAGAAGATCCTTTACATGCTGTTGCCAGAGGTACAGGCATCGCCTTAAAAAATGTTGATAAATTTGAATTTTTGATGCGATAAAATTTAGTTTTTAGTTGCGTTAGTTTAATATTGTATACATAATGAAAACTTAACACTTTGTATTAATTAATACGTAATTAGAAAATTAGTAATTGGTAGTTGAAATGAAAACCCATTATTCTTAATTACTAATTGCCAGTATCTAATTACTTGTAAAAATATGTGCTATACAGATAAACAAATACACATTATTCTAAAGTTCAGCTTTAAGTTTTACAGAAAAAAATATTAATGAAGGTACTTATAAATGTAATCATAAGATTTCATTTTGTTTTTTTATTTATTATTCTTGAAATAATTTCCATTCGTATGGTTATTTTTGAGGATCTTGAAAAGAAGAATGCCTATTTTAGTTCAGCTAATGCTGTTTCCGGTTTTTTTTATAAAAGGTTAGATAATTGGTCTGCTTATTTCTCATTAGCGCATGAAAATGAAATGCTAAGGACTGAGAATTTGGAATTGCGAAAGTCAATAAATAAAAACAAGCGGACGGAGCTTATTGATATTGTTAAAAGCGATACTTCCAAAACGGATTCAGAAAAATATACATATATTCCATCCCGGGTTATTAATAACTCAATTTATAAAAAGCAAAATTATATTACCATTGATAAGGGCTTTGCTGATGGAATAAAAAAGGACTTTGGAGTAATAAGTGGAAAGGGGGTTGTTGGGGTTGTTGTTGCAGTTTCGCAACATTATTCTTTAGTTGTTTCTATACTAAATAATCGATTTGGGATAGGTGTGAAAGTTAAGAAAAGTAACCATTTTGGCTCAGTTCATTGGCTTAAAAATAATTACCGCTATGCGAGCTTGTTTGAAATACCAAATCATATTAAAATTGCAGAGGGTGATACAATAGTTTCCAGCGGGTTTTCTTCTATTTTTCCGCCAGGTATTAATATTGGAAATATTGCTAAATTTAAAACCAATCAAAGCAATAATTTTTATGAAATTGATATTAAGCTGTCAACTGATTTTAAAAATCTTTATAATGTTTACGTAATTGATAACTTGATGAGAAAAGAGCAAATTTCTCTGGAAAATGAAGTGAAAGATGAGTATTAATATTTTTTTACGAAATATTGGGCGTTTCATTATACTTGTATTTATACAAGTATTTATTTTTAATAACATTCATCTTACAAGCTTTGGTGTTATTCCTATAATTTATATAATTTATATAATTATTTTACCCTTTGAAACACCAAAATGGCTGGTGTTAATATTAGCTTTTTTAATAGGTCTTTCAATCGATATTTTTTCTGACACATTGGGCTTAAATGCTTCTGCTAGTGTTTTAATTGCTTTTATTCGACCTGCAATATTGAATTATCTGGCACCTAGAGATGGTTACGAAATTGGATCATTTCCAAGAGTTTATTATCAGGGAATCATTTGGTTTTTAAAATATTCTTCAAGTATGATCGTCATACATCAAATTGTATACTATTTACTTGAATCATTTAATTTTGAAAATATAGGGGTAATATTATTTAAAGTTATAATTGCGAGTGCTGTTTCCTTAATTCTTGCAATTGTTAGTCAGTACATTGTTTTTCGAAAATAGAACAATTCGTGTGGAAAATAAATATGCAAATAGAAAGTTAATCATATCAGGATTTATAATTCTGGTACTTATTATATTTATTTCACGCTTATTTTATTTGCAAGTTCCTGATAATCATTATAAACGTTCTGCAGAAAATAATGCAACACGTCATTTAACCCAGTATCCGTCCAGAGGATTGATATTTGACCGAAATGGTGAACTCCTGGCATATAATAAACCTGTTTTTGATGTATTGATTGTTAAAAAAGAAGTAAAAGAATTTGATACTTTAGAATTTTGTCGTATTGTTGAAATAGATAAAGCAGAGCTGATTAAAAAATTTAGACAAATAAAGTCACGGTTTAAGCCACAAATTATTATTCAATTACTTTCTTTTGAAAGATATTCATTACTAGAGGAGAAATTGTACAAATTTTCTGGTTTTTACACTCAAACACGAACAATTAGAGCCTATGCAAAACCGATTGCTGCAAATGTATTAGGTTATGTAGGTGAAGTAAATCAAAAAACTATTGATAATCAGCCGTATTACCAATCTGGTGATTACATTGGTATCAGTGGTATGGAGAAATCTTACGAAAGAGAATTTAGAGGGAATAAAGGTATTCAAATCTTTACTGTTGATGTTCATAATCGAATAAAAGGAAGTTATAAAGATGGTGAATATGATTCATTAGCTTTAGTAGGAGCAAATATTACAACTACCCTTGATGCACGTCTGCAGGCATATGGTGAGGCTTTAATGAAAAATAAAAAAGGAAGTATTGTGGCAATAGAACCATCAACAGGTGGAATACTCGCTTTGGTAACAAGCCCAACGTATAATCCAAATTTATTAGTAGGAAGAGAAAGAACCAAAAATTACAGAAAGCTGGCAATTGATTCATTAAAGCCTCTTTTTAACAGGGCTATTCGATCTTCTTACCCTCCAGGTTCAACTTTTAAATTGGTTAATGCATTAATTGGTTTACAGGAAAAAGTAATAACTACAAAAACGGTACTTCCTTGTAATGGCGGATATCGGGTAGGGAGTTTTCATCAACATTGTCATCATGGTGGTGCTGTAAATTTCATATATTCCATACAGGGGTCATGTAATGCGTATTATTCACAGGTTTTTATGCGGATTTTAAAGGATAATAAGTTTGACTCAACAGGAATTGCATATCAGAACTGGAGAAATCACCTACTTAAATTTGGTATTGGCCGAAAATTACAAACAGACCTTTCTTATGAGCGTGAGGGGATTATTTATACAAAAGAACATTATGATAAATTCTTTAAAGGAAGATGGCGCCCTTTACGTTTAGTCTCTATGGCTATCGGGCAAGGTGAAATTGGTATAACG
>JAOZNO010000415.1 GCA_029933755.1 Bacteroidales bacterium
ATTTTAAAGATGAACGATTTACCAGTGCAATTGCTTTGGTACACTCACGTTTTAGCACGAACACCTTCCCTACCTGGGATTTAGCTCAACCATTCAGATATATTGCCCACAACGGTGAAATTAACACCATTAAAGGAAACCGTTTATGGATGCATGCACGTGAATCATTATTCAAATCAGAACTATTTGAAGATGATCTAAAAAAACTTTTCCCCGTAATCGAGCCTGATAAAAGCGACTCAGCATCTTTTGATAACGCCTTAGAGTTTTTGGTTCAAACAGGGCGGTCTATTCCTCATGCGCTTAGCATGTTAGTACCTGAATCGTGGAATACAAAAAACCCTATTCCTAAAAGCTTAAAAGCATTTTACGAGTATCACTCAACATTTATGGAGCCCTGGGATGGGCCTGCTTCAATTATGTTTACCGATGGTAGATATGTTGGTGGTACGCTTGATCGAAATGGTTTACGTCCTTCAAGATATCTGGTTACAAAAAACGACATGATTGTAATGGGCTCAGAGGCCGGTGTGCAAACATTCCCCGGCGATCAGATTAAAGAAAAAGGTCGTTTACGTCCCGGTAAAATTCTGTTGGTTGATACCAAATTGGGAATAATTATTCCTAATGAAGAAGTAAAATCGAGGCTTGCCAAACAAAACCCTTATGGAAACTGGCTAAACGAGTATCGTTTAAATTTAGAGGATATTGTAGTAAAAAACCGTGTTTCGTCTGACCTTGGCGAAAAACACAATACTTATCTAAAAGAATTTGCATATTCAAAAGAGGATATTGAGTTGATTATCAAATCAATGGCGATGAATTCAGCAGAGCCGTTAAGCTCAATGGGTAATGATGCACCTATTGCGGTTTTATCTAAAAAGCCTCAACTTTTGTTTAACTATTTTAAGCAAATGTTTGCCCAGGTAACCAATCCGCCAATTGACCCTATTCGCGAAGGCTTGGTAATGGCCTTAACAAATTATATTGGATCTGTTCAAACTAATTTACTTGAAGAAAAACCTGCAGAATGCCATTTAATTAAATTCAAATCGCCAATAATAACTAATACCGATTTGGGTAAAATTAAAGATTTAAAGCATACATCGTTTAAAAATGTTACTCTTAAAATGGTTTATCCCGTTAAGGATAAGGAAAAAGGACTGGAAAAAGCATTAGATAGTTTATGCAAAAAGGCCGAAAAGGCTGTAAACGAAAAAAACAACTTTATCATTTTATCAGATAAGGATGTTTCGAAAGATATGGCACATATTCCATCGCTATTAGCAGTTGCAGCAGTTCATCACCATCTTATTAAAGTTAAAAAAAGAATGCAGGTGGGTTTAATTGTAGAAACCGGCGAAGTACGTGAAGTTCACCACTATGCAATGCTTTTAGGCTACGGTGCAAGTGTAATTAATCCCTATCTTAGTTTTGCAATTATTCGTAAACTCGCTAAAAGTGGTGAATTAGGTGATGTAACATATTCAAAAGCCAGAGAACAATATATAAAAGCTATTGGTAAAGGCATAATGAAAATTATGTCGAAAATGGGAATTAGCACTTTACGTTCTTACCATGGTGCACAAATTTTTGAAGCAATTGGGCTTAGCAAAAAGCTTGTAGGTAAATACTTTACGGGTACTACCTCAAATATTGACGGTATTGATTTGGAAGGAATTTCTGATGAAGTTCAAACCATACACAACAAAGCTTATGAGCCAAACTCAGATAACGGACATCTAAATCACGAAGGAATTTATGCTTTCCGTAAAGATGGAGAAGAGCATGCCTGGAATCCTGAATCGATTTCGTTATTGCAATGGGCAACAGCCAATAATGATTATAAAAAATATCTTGAATTCACTAAAGTTACTGATGAACACACGAAAAAACCAACATTTATTCGTGGAATGCTTGAGTTTAAGAAAAACCCTATTGATATTTCGGAAGTTGAGCCTGTTGAGGATATAATGAAACGCTTTGTAACCGGTGCAATGTCCTTTGGATCAATAAGTAAAGAGGCACACGAAGCTATGGCAATTGCTATGAACCGAATTGGTGGCCGAAGCAATACGGGTGAGGGTGGCGAGGATAAATCGCGTTTTATTGAGGAGGAAAATGGCGACAATAAACGAAGTGCAATTAAACAGGTAGCTTCCGGTCGTTTTGGTGTTGATGCTCATTATTTAGTTAATGCCGATGAAATTCAAATAAAAGTTGCTCAAGGTGCAAAACCGGGCGAAGGTGGCCAGTTACCCGGACATAAAGTTGATAAAATTGTAGCTAAAATAAGGAGTTCCTTACCGGGAATTACTTTGATATCTCCCCCGCCCCATCACGATATTTATTCTATTGAGGATTTAGCTCAGTTAATATTTGATTTAAAATCAGTAAACAAAAAAGCCCTAATTAGTGTAAAATTGGTTTCAGAAAGCGGTGTTGGTACAATTGCCGCCGGTGTTGCCAAGGCTTACGCTGATTTAATAATTATTAGTGGTGACGAAGGTGGTACAGGCGCAAGTCCGGCAAGCTCAATTAAGCATACAGGTATGCCAATGGAAATTGGTTTGGCCGAAGCGCATCAAACACTGGTAATGAACAATTTACGTGGTAGAATTAAACTGCAAACCGATGGTCAGATAAAAACAGGACGTGATATAATTATTGCTGCTTTGTTGGGTGCTGAAGAATTTGGTGTGGCTACCGCCGGATTAATTTCTGTAGGTTGTGTAATGATGCGCAAATGTCATTTAAATACCTGTCCGGCTGGAATTGCTACGCAAAATAAAGATTTAAGAAAACGATTTACCGGAAAGGCAGATTATATTGTTAATTATTTTAAATTTCTTGCCGAAGAAGTTCGTACATACATGGCCGAAATTGGCGTGAAAAAGTTTGATGATTTAGTGGGTAGAAAAGACTGGCTTAAGATTCGTGAGGATATTGATCATCCAAAAGCTTCAAAACTAGATCTTAGTCCTCTAATTACTTTATCAAAGGAATCAAAATACAATTCATTATTCAATAATACAAAGCAAAATCACAAACTTGAGCATGTGCTTGATAATGAACTAATTCGCTTATCAAATAAAGCGATACAGAATAAGGAAAAGTTATGGCTTAGCAAAGAAATTGGAAATACTGATCGGTCAATAGGTACAATGTTAGCCGGTGAAGTGGCAAAAAAACACGGTGCTGCCGGATTACCCAAAAATACGATTAATGGTAATTTCTATGGTTCTTCAGGTCAGAGTTTTGGAGCATTTCTGGTTAGTGGACTTAGTTTTAGATTAGAAGGTGATGCCAACGATTATCTTGGTAAAGGAATTTCTGGTGGACGAATCGTAATTGTCCCACCTGCTGCTGCAAACATAAAAGCAGAAAAAAATATTATCGTGGGCAATACAGTTTTGTATGGTGCAACAGGTGGTTCGCTATATGTGAATGGTATTGCCGGAGAACGATTTTGTGTTCGTAATAGTGGTGCAAAAGCGGTTGTTGAAGGTGTTGGCGACCATGGTTGTGAATACATGACAGGTGGCCGTGTAGTAGTACTGGGTACAACAGGCAGAAACTTTGCAGCGGGCATGAGTGGTGGAATTGCTTATGTACTGGACATTAACGATGATTTCGCATTTTTCTGCAATCAGGATATGGTTGAACTTTCAAAAATAACCGATTACGAAGATGTAAAAGAACTACAAAATATGATTGCTAGGCATCATTTACATACAAAAAGTAAGCTAGCTGAAAAAGTATTGGTAAATTGGGATAAATATGTATCAAAATTTGTTAAAGTGCTGCCACTTGAATATAAAAAGGTACTAAATCAAAGAAAGTTAAAAGAAGTAGCATCTAAAATTAAAAAAGCACAAAGTGAAATAATTGAATATTGATAATTGAATATTGATTATTATAAAAAAAATGAATGAAGAAGATTTGAAATTAAGGACAAAGAAATTTGCACACCGATGTGTAAAATTAGCTTTAGCATTACCAAATAATTATTTAGCAAACCATATTAAAGGTCAATTAATCAGAGCATCAACCTCAGTTGCAGCAAATTACAGAGCAGCATGCATTGCACAAACAAAGGCTTCTTTTATTGCAAAATTAAGTATTGTGATTGAAGAAGCAGATGAATCAGCTTTTTGGTTAGAATTTATTATTGATGAAAATCTCTTAGTAAAAGAACGTGTTCAACCATTATTTATTGAAGCTAAAGAGCTAACGGCAATATTTGTAAAATCAAGAATAACTGCGGATAAAAATAGAAAAGGTAAATAATCAATTGTCAAATTAATAGACAATAGACAATAAAAAATAATCAATTAAAAATGGGCAACATAAAAGGATTTATCGAAGTAAAAAGAAAAGAAGCCGGATATAGACCAATAAAGGAAAGAATAACTGATTACGGCGAAGTTGAACAAACCCTGAATATTGACGATAGAAA
>JAOZNO010000416.1:0-2847 GCA_029933755.1 Bacteroidales bacterium
TAAATCTAGATATACATTCATTGTGACTATATTCTTCTTTCAAATTGCCTATAACGACTTGCTAAATTTCTGAAAGGGATTTTATAGTAACAACCTTTCCTTTACGAAAATAGCCAAATTTTTGATTTTACAATATTATTTCAATTTAGAACGCCAAAATCGAAGATTTGGCGATGTTAATTCATTGCGCAATCGTCTAAAATTAAGCATATTACCCTTTTTGAATTTAGCTTTTGTTGGCAATAGTTTATGCTAATATCATCATGACGTTTTAAGAGATTATTTAAAATTGTTCATATTTATTCCAAGTACTCATGATTTCTTCGTTCCCTAGGACAAGCTTAATAAACTGTTTTACAACACTCAAACCATTTTCACTGTTCGAAAAATAGACGAAACCATCTCCAGTTTTCGCTACGAAAATAAAAAATGATTTAAATATCTTATTATCACCCCAGTGCCAAACATAAGTATCCTTATTTACGAAGTTTAATCCTACGCCAAGACCCCATCCCATTTTGGGATCACTCTTATCTGTATTTAGTTGCAATCGAAACATCTGTTTCGTCAATTTTTTCTTGATGTGTTTTGGTTTTGTCAACTCTTTCAAAAATTTGGCATAATCTTCCGCCGTAGTATGCAAACTATAGGCCGCATTTGGCGAATTAGGTTTGAACTTTTGTTTCGGTACTTTCTCTAAATCATGACCCAACGCATAATTGTCATCATTATTGAATACTAACGAGCTCCTATTCATTTTTAATGGTACAAACACAAAGCTTGAAGCAATGCTGTTCAGGTCTGAATCCATTATTTTTTCGATTACTTTTTGGAGGTATACAAAGCCTTCCCCTGAATAACTAAATTTTAATCCTGGTTGAAACTTGATATTGAGTGTATCTCCTTTTCGGTTAGAGCGCCAATTTGGGAATCCCGTTGTATGACTTAGAACCATTCGTGCTGTAATGGCTTTGTATCTGTTATCATGAGCAGCTGGCTCATATTTAAGATATTTGAACAGAGGCCTATCTATTTCTAATTTTTTCTGCTCAACTAGTTTCAAAGCGCAATACGCTACAACAGGCTTCGTTAAGGAGGCTGCTTCAAAAATTGTGTTTTTATCTATTGTATTTTTTGATTCTGTGCTTTTGACTCCAAATGATTGATAATAAGCAATTCGGTTGCCTTTTAGAATAGCAAAACTTAAGCCTGGAATATCAGCACTATCCAATAGGTCACTTATTACTTGATTAAGGTTTTTATCATCAATTTCGATAGTCTGAGCAAGGGATTTAGATGCAATCAAGATTAGAATTATGATAAATAACTTATGCATATATATAGATTTGATTTTATATTGATTTTAATTCTTGGTAATTATTGCCAACATTAAAGTATTCTATGCACAGTTGAGCCATGCCAATACCTATATGGTCAAAGATAGTAAGAAAAATGAAAGATTTTAGGGGTTTGCAAAAGAAAAGCTCAATTGTGTATAGAATACAGTTGGACTATGCTGGCCACCTATGGGTGTTGTATGGTGGGATGGTAGTTTGTTTTGGTATAAAATATGCCCTTTTATATGAAATTGCTCATTAGCCCGGGTCATATTACCGCTCTTTGGAAAAAATATTTCAAAAAAATGGCATAGTAATCCCATTAGGGGAAAACCTTTAAAAAATTAAACTATTTCAAAGAACTTATACCTAAAATTAAAGTCAGGAACTATTGTTTATTACAGGTTGAATAATTTGGTTTGCTTGATTTAATAATACCATTTCACCACCACAACAGGGGCAGGTACACAGTCCTGCAAATAAGATCAGTTGCATACTAATTTTTGAGAGTTCTTTTTCAACACTTTGTTTTAAAATTACCTTGGCATTGCTTTCTTGGGCAAGGCATTGTCTGGCAATAGCAAGGTTTTGTTGTTTGAATCGGTTTGCCAAAAATCCAAAATACCTTATTTTACAAAACCTGTATGGTAGCACATGTTGCAAAAAACGCCTTATAAACTCTAAAGCTGCAAGCTTTGTAACTTTACGCTTTCCGCCTTGTTTGTAATCTTTATAGAAAAAATAAACATACCCGTTTTCTATTTTAATTAGCCTAAAATTAGATATTGCTACCCTGTGGGTATAATTACCGAGATAATCAATTATGTACTGTGGCTTTTTAAATGGTTTCTGGGCAAAAACCACCCAAGGCTTTTTTTCTGATGCTGAAATAATTTCACCAAACTTGTCTAATTCTTCTGAAAATCTGTCCAAATAGCGCCTGTTTAATTCCGATTTCAATAAGCTACAGAATTTCTTGCGAAAAGTTATAGACATGGCCTTTACCGGTGCAAAAAAATCCTTCCGGGTATTTATCCATTCCATTTTGTCTTCTGATATCCCACCAGCGGGAACAACAACGTGTAAATGCGGGTGGAATGACAGGTTTTGTCCCCAGCTGTGTAAAATAGCAACAGCCCCGTATTGTGCACCCATCCATTTAGGGTCGTTTGAAAATATTGACAAAGTATAATTTACCGATGAAAACAATACATCGTAAAATAAAGCTTTATTAAACAGGGCTATTTCGTTTAAACTGGCAGGCACGGTAAATATCAAATGAAAATATTTTATCGGCAACAATTCGTTTTTCCTTTCCCCGAGCCACTTCTCACGTGCATTATACTGACATTTAGGGCAATGCCTGTTCCTGCATGAATGATAAACCTGCAGGATGTTCCCACAATCGGTACAAGCATAGCTTTGTGACCCAAGTGCTGCTGTACGGCATGAAGTAATGGCTTTCATTACTTTTAGTTGTTCTCTGCATGGTCGGTATTTTTCGATATAG
>JAOZNO010000416.1:2857-4459 GCA_029933755.1 Bacteroidales bacterium
ATATCTTTTACCGTACACCTTAAATATATCTGCTACCTCCAAACTTGTTTTAGCTAACATTAAAAAAAAATTATAGGAAGCTGTCAAAAGGGTGTTTGCCTAAATCCGGTTGCTTTTGTAAATGAATATACCGCATGGTTGTTTTTAGGCTTGTGTGCCCGAGCAGATTTTTAACTATTACAATATTAACACCACTTTCAAGCAAATGTGTGGCAAATGAATGACGCATGGTATGTACTATTACCTTTTGTTTTACCCCTGCTTTTTCAACTGCTTTTTCTAAAATTTTCCTTACGGATGACTGAGAATATTTTTTTCCATTTTTAAGCCCGTTAAAAAGATAATTTGTCGGCTTATACTCTTTCCAATAAGCACGTAGGACTTCAAGGCAACGTTCTGATAAAATTGTGTACCTATATTTATCACCTTTGCCTAAAACACGAATTTGCATCCTCTGGCTGTCAAAATCTTGCAATTTAAGATCCAATAACTCAGAAATACGTACACCCGATGTGTATAAAAGAATAAAGATTGCTTTGTGCTTAATATTATTGGTAACATCTATTATTCTACAAACTGCTTCTTTGGATATAACTACCGGGAGACGTTCTTGTAATTTAGGGACAGGCAGGTTTTTATACATCCAACGAATGTTTAAGGTCAGTGTGTAAAAGTTCTTCATTGCACCTATGCTGGTTTTTATGCTACTTGCCTTATTATTACGCTCTTTTATAAGGTAGTAAAGGTGTCCTTTGATATCTTCATAGTTTAATTTATGGACATCTTTTTTTGAAAAATATTCCAAAAATAGCCTAATCCTTGAACTGTATGTACTAATAGTCCTAGGACTTAGATTTTTAACAATCATGTCCTTTTCAAACTGTTTTACTAAAAAATCTGTTTTCATAATGATAAATTTTAAATGAATAATTAAAAATTACCATCAAGTTACGGAATGTTCTCTTTGGGTGTTATGAAGATATTATATGGATTACCGTAGGTTTAGTTCAACAAAGTGATAAAATGCAAAAACAAATCACAAACCTATTTTTTTTTCTATTTATTAGTTTTTCAAGCCTTGCACAAAACTACACTATAAGTGGTTATATTAAAGATGCTGAAACCGGTGAGGCATTAATTGGTGCTAATATTTATGAAAAAAACTCGTATAAGGGCACTATTACCAATAACTACGGGTTTTACAGCATCAGTTTTCCTGTGGGTGATTCCCTTGAACTGACAATTTCTTATGTTGGCTATGTGAAACAGCACAAAAAACTGATAATCAGCAATAATCAATCCTTAAATATAAAACTAAGATTGGGCAAAACGCTCGAAGAAGTGCAGGTAACTGCCCAGAGGAATTTGCCAATAGAACAACGTACGCAAACAAGCACAATTGAAATACCCATGAAGGATATAAAAATGATGCCCCAACTGTTTGGTGAAAGCAACCTGTTAAAAACCATACAAATGTTGCCCGGTGTTAAACAAGGTAACGAGGGTTCAAGTGCTATTTATGTGCGTGGCGGCAGCCCTGATCAAAACCTAATTTTGCTTGACGAAGTGCCATTATATTATGTAAGCCATTATGGTGGTTTT
>JAOZNO010000417.1 GCA_029933755.1 Bacteroidales bacterium
AATATCTTAAACATATTTTTTATTATTTAAAATACTTTTTAGTTTTGCACACAAAATTGACTGCAATATATAATATTAAAGCTGAGACCTATACGCTTAATAAAATAACTTATGAACATATATTAATAGCTAATTTTGTAAAAAATATTAGAAGCAGGTTTTTAAGCCAACAGATTGTTGAAACCAAACAAAAAGAATAAACACTATGCAAGCAAAACTTAAAATGTACATCCTGGTTAAAGAGGATATTCCTATTGGAAAAGCAGTTGTTGGAATTGCACATGCTTCGCTGGCAGCTTACTTAAAGTTTGAGCATACTGAGGAGGTAAAACAATGGCTTTCAGGCCCGTTCTATAAAACGGTTTGTAAGGTAAATGAAAAAGAGTTTGAAAAAGCCAAACAGGAAAAGGACTATGTGATAATTACTGAATCGTCGCTTGATAATGCCGAAACCGTAATCGCATTTATGCCTCGTGAAGAATACCCAAAGTATTTTAAGTTTTTCAGACTTTTTAAATAGTTTAATTTTGAGACTATTCCAAAAATTATAAATTCCTGTTTCTATCCGCTAAGCGGGTTTTTAACAAAAAAATATACAGATTGATAAATTCATCCTTTTAATAGGATTACCCGCTAAGCGGATTTTTGAAAACACTTTAAGTTTTTCAGACTCACTTTTCAGGTATCATTATCAAATCTGTGGGTATTAAATATATTATTAATCTGATTAATCAATTGCAAGTAAAAGCAATCCACCCTGATTTATCTGTGTGTATATGAGTACATCTACGGAAAAAAAAATGTCCAACTTAAGCCCTACCCCAACATTATTCTATACAATAACTATTTTTTTACTTTATAAAGCACAATATTTACTTTACGCTCATGTTCATCATCAATTTCCTTATTATCGGTTTTTTGGTTTGAAAAAAACTCACCATGTACTTTTTGAAGTATATTTTTTTCATCAATATGACCACGCTTAGTAATGATTTCTTTAATGCTGCTAATTCTTTTTTCAGCTAATTGATAATTGGTTTCTAAAGTTCCCCTATTATCGGTAAAACCATTCAGTACAATAAAATCGAATCCATTTTCTTGAATAAAACTACTTATCTCAGCTATTTCATTTTTAGAGATTTTATGTTTGTTTGTTTTAAAGTTTATGGTTAAGGTTTTAATTTCTTCTGATTGATTATACAAATACTGTAGCTTCTGATTCTGATTTGTTCCGATTATAAATGCAAATTTTACCGTTTCTTTAGCCAAAACACTTTTTTTCCATCTAATTAAAGCTGCCGGATTTTTATAAAAAGTACTGTCAGAATATTTTTTTTGGATTTTTAGGCTTTTTAAAAAGTGCCAATCACCTATTGAAACAGATTTAGGTTTTTCACTTTCACTTGCTATGGTAACCAGCTTAATAGCTGATCGGTCTGTATTATCACTAATAAGTACATTTTTAGGAATATATTTACCAACATAACTTTTATTAAAGCTGGATGGCCTGTCATTGATTTTTAATTTTAAACTATCAGCAATAAAAGAAGAAAGATCCAGAAATTGTTTAAAACTATAGTCAGCCTTATATTTACTACGGTTTTTTATAGTGTATTGAACACAAAAAAATTGGGCTTTATTCAAGTCTGTTTTTTCATATTTTTCGTTTAACGGAATCAGGCTTTGCGTAATTTCAAAATCTTTGGTTTCGTAGCTCAACACATTCTTTTTATCTGCATCAATATTTTCAACTTGTTTGCCGGGTAAATATTTGGCTTTAGGAATACTGCTGTTATTACTATAATATTTTTTGTTATGATACATTTGAAAATAGGAAGTAGCGTATGGAAATGGATAACCAAAGGTGATTGCTTGATTTCCCGCGCCTATAGTAAATCTACCATCTAATTCAATTTTGGGAGGTCTTTTTAAAACAATCACTCTTGCTTTCACATTGGCTATTTGTTTACCCTGATCTAACATTTGCAAATAATAGGCTGTTGTTTTTTTTGGCTTTACATTTATTCTGCCTCTTTCTCTTTGTTTTGTCTTCGACTTGGCCGAAACATAGATATCTGCATTTAGCGGGTTTTCTACTTTCCAGCTTAAAGTAGCTGTTTGTCCCTCGTATATAGTATCAGGTGTAACAGTGAATTCCGGATTTATTTGCTTAATACGTTTGCCTTGTTTGTTTGAGCCAACAAAATTAGTACCTGCAGGAACCAGTTCCAAAACTCCCTTGTTATAAATTCCAAATATGGTAGAATAATACTGTCGTTCGCCTGGTGCTAAAGGCCCCGTATTCCATTTTAAAATAACAGCGCTATCATAATACCTTTTACCTTCTTTTATCTTTGGAACATCCCAAAGCACAGAATAAAATACAGGCCATGAACCTATATGTATCTCATCGGGTTCAGTTACTAATCGAAAATCACCAGTTAAGTCTTTCGTTAGTTTACTATTTCGATAAACCAAAATTCGCTTTAATTGATCTGATTTTACATACTTAGAATATTTACCTCGTAATTTTTTATTCTTCCTTTTTTGTTCATTAGATATCTGCTCGATAATATCCGTTTTAAACGCATCCATTTGGGCAGCATCATTATCATCTATCATCATATCAAACAATACTAACAAACCTGCATTTATGGTTTTATTTGAATCATTTTCAATAATATAATCTACCTGATAATAACGTGTACTATCATTTAGTTTACTTGCTTCAAGGTTTTTATTAAGCGGACTTAGTTTTTGGGTGATTTTTAAACCGTTAAAGCGATAGTTTATTTCAGAATGCATTGAATTGCTTTCATCAAAGTGAATGGATAAGGTGTCACTTAAATAGCGTACATTGCTATATGACTTAAGTTTTATTTTCTTTTTCTTTTTGAAAAACTTAAACATTCGGCTAAAAAAGCCTTTTTTCTCCAAATAGTCCGTTATTTCCAGATCTCTGCTAATTAAAAACCGGGGTGAGTTGCTTGCCTTTTTCTCATCCGCATTTATTACAAAATGAGATGTTGAGTTTGGATAAGGATATCCATACATTAAACGCCTTCCACGCACACCAAGAGTGTATCGCCCATCATTATCTGAAATTTTATAGGTGGCTTGTTTTGAAGCATCACTAAACTCACTTACCCGATGATTGATTACATCTAAAAGCATAAACTCATTGGCAACGGTTTTTCCATAATCATATATTTGTTCTTCTGTTTTTCCACCCGTAGCAGAATAACCAGCCTCGTTTTGTGGGTCAAAATACAGGATAAATGGGTATTTCTTAATTTTTAACTTTTCAGTTGTTAAATCAGAATAATTTATTTGTCCGTAATAAATACCGCATACAAAATTATCATTGTATAAATCGCCAATAGCAGGTTTATTGAATACATTATGTTCCATCCACCAACTTTCATTATTATTGTTTGAAAGGTATAAAAAAATTGGTTTATCTTCCTGTATCGCTCTATCAATCAAATCTTCAAAAGGAATTTCTAAAAAATTGATTTGTGCTTGAATTGATAAAAATGAATGTAGAAATAAAGCTAAAATTAGGGTAAGCTTAAAAAAATACTTGTTCATAAATCAGGTAAATTTAGGGTTTACGGTTTATATATAGATGAATAACGTAAACAATAAAAAAAAAAGTATGCAAAATCTAAAACGAGTAAAAATAAGTACGGCTAACTAAGTTCGACCTAAGGATTTGGATGCTCGGATTTAAGATAGTATCTTTAGCCCAACTTCCTGATTAATTGGGCTAAAGCCCAGATTCTAATACAATCAAATCATCGGCATAACTTGTCCCGGTACTTCGGGAAATGCCGGTGCAACACAAAAAAATCATTTGCAATTTCAGAACAACTGCCCCCTAAATGGCATTATCGACTTAATTATCATATAATCAAATGATTAATTGGTAACATGTCTAATACACAAGGATTTATTAATGATACAAAAAGGTGAAAAATATAATTTACACAATTCTAAATTATCTGTGAAAATTTGCGATTATCTGCGGATAAAAATTTTTCTTCCGCAGATGTACACTGATAAACGCAGATTTCTTTCATTCACCTGAGGATAAAAATCATAAATTGAGAATAATCCAACTTTTTAATAAAATCCTAAAATGGGATCACTCTAATTCCTATTAGGTCAGTTGTTCTGAATTTAGTTTTCACACAGTCACTTTAGAGTGGGAAGGTATACAAATAAAGGTATTTGAAATTTGAAATATTTTGTAAATTATTTGAATGTCAATTTTAGGCACAAAAAAAGTGTTGCAGAACTACAACACTTTTTATTCGAGTGATTCCAGAAGGACTCGAACCTTCAACCTATAGCTTAGAAGGCTATTGCTCTATCCAGTTGAGCTATGGAACCTTTTTTGTTTCGGGGGGCAAAGATAAAAAAAAAACAGAAAAAAAATAT
>JAOZNO010000418.1 GCA_029933755.1 Bacteroidales bacterium
AATAAAACCCATGAGATTCCTCGACTATCGCTCGGAATCAGTTCGGCTAAATGATCTTGACAAACAAAATCATAGTCTCACTGATTTAAAAGAGCACTAAGCAATAAACTATATAAAGTTTACTGCTTAGTGCTCAAAAAAGGTATTGAAAACTTGTGATTTTGAGGTGTTTAATGCCATGTAAAACTACTTCGTTTTTGTAATTTCCTTATGTAATTTGCCATTTTTAAAGATTGCCTCGTACAATACTTTCCCAGATTTGTCTAATTGTTTAAACTTACCGTGACGTTTATCATTTTTGTAATTAATTTCAGTATTCGGACTACCGTTCATATACCAAATTAACCATTGCCCATCTCTTTTTCCCATTTTATAATACTCCTGACGTATTTTCGCACCACCTTCTATAAAATAAGTCCAACTACCATCACGCAAGCCATCATTATAGTTTCCTTTTGTATTCGTTTTTCCATCAGGGAAATAAGTTATATAAACACCTTGATATATGCCATTTTTATAGCCTTCTGACAAACGTGGTATTCCTCTTTCAGTCCAATACCTGGCTACACCATCTTTAATATTATCTTTATAGAAAAGTTCATATTTCTTTTGTCCATTTTCGAACCATGCCTCCCACTTACCTGTCATTTTCCGATTACTAAAGCTTCCGCTCATCTGCTTTTTACCACTTTCATACCATGAAACCCATGCACCTTCTTCTTCTCCATTTACAAATTCACCCTCATAGTATTTTCTACCATTTTCATAATATACTACCCAATGTCCGTTCTTACCATTATCCTTAAACGCTCCTGTTTTCCATACTTGGCCATTCTCATACCAGTATGTCCACAAGCCATTCATTTTCCCATTACTATAAATACCCTCATTCCCTTTATGACCGTCTGTACGCCAGTAAGTCCATTTTCCTTCCTGCTTTCCATTTACAAAACCACCTTCAATATCCAATTCTCCAGAATCAAACCACCAGGTAGCTTTCCCATTTTTATTGCCATTTTCAAATTCAATTTCTGAAATCAAATTTCCATTTTTATGCCAAAATCTGTGAGTCCCCTCTTTTAAGCCGTTTTTAAAATTGCCTTTAAACTTCTTTTCACCACTCTCCCACCAAAAAGTCCATAAACCATCTTTTTCACTATCTACCATCTTTCCCTTCATTTCAAGTTGGCCATTCTCATACCACAGCTTATTACTACCATTTTCATGATTTAATTCGCTCCATTTTTTTTCAGTTTCATACCATTGCTGCCATAAGCCTGTTTTAACACCTTTTTGATATGTTCCTCGCTTAAAAACTTTCCCTGAATTATAATATTCCTGCCAAAAAGAATCCTTATATCCATCCTTATATGCACCAATTTCTTTTAATGTATCATTTGCAAAATAGCTTTTAAAGAACCCATCTCCGTTAACAACCAATGTGTCACCATTTGATACCCAAGCAGCTAACAGTTTACAACTGTCATCAGAGGTGTAATATTCTTCTCTAATTTTTTGTTCATTTTCAAGCCAATAAGTCCATAAGCTATCTTTATGGTTTTTTTTAAAAAAGCCAACTAGCTTAGCCTTTTCTGAAGGATACCACTCTGAATATTTCCCACTTCTAATACCTTTTGCAAAGCTTCCCCGTTCTTTTTTCTTACCATTCGGATAAAAATATGTGACTTCACCATCCAGTACTCCAAAGCTATACTCAGCAGTCTGCATCAGCTTTTCATCCTGACTCCAATATTTCCACAATCCGGTTTCTTTACCCGTATTGGTCATTTTCCCTTCTGACTTTTTCTTCTTATTTTTCCAATAATAAGTTTGAAGTTTTTGGGCAGAAATACTAACTGTAAAAAGAAAAAGGACTGAGACTATAAAATACTTCATCATTTTTTGGAGTTTTTGTTCTATTCAATAAACTAATTGAAGTCTAAAATTATTACATTTATTATGAATTATTTCAGCTTATTATAACAAATTTGAAAAAATATCAAAAAACTTAAGTTAAGAGACAAGGTATTAATAAAAAAAGCTTGTTTTCCATAAAATTAGAAAAACAAGCTTTTTATATATTTTAATTGCACTATCCTTAGTGTTACTAAGAAAACTCTCCTTTTTTCAAGGGTCTTTTTGAAATCGTCAAGAACAAAGCCTGTTCCGCTACTGCGGAAGCTTGTGAAGTTTTGAAAATCAAGGCGTTTACTTTTGTAAATAACTGTTTTCAAAACTAGCATAACGCAGTTATTGGCGTTTTCTAAGAGACACTATTTAAGCGCTATTACTAACTTTATGCAATAGTTCAGCGGCTTTTTTTAATGTTTCAGATGACTTTGCAAAGCAGAATCGTAAAACTTTTGCATCAAAGGCATCATGATAAAATGCAGACACAGGTACAGAAGCTATACCAAATTCTGTTATTAATCTATTTGCAAAATCAGTATCCTTTTCATCACTTATCTCGCTATAATTAAGTAGTTGAAAATAAGTTCCTTTTGATGGGCTAAACTTAAATTTCGTATCCTTTATTAAATCAATAAACTCATCTCTTTGTTTCTGATAAAAACTTCCAAGTCCAAGATATTCTTCTTTCTCAGTTATAAAATCAGCCAAAGCATACTGAACAGGAGTATTTACAGAAAAAACATTAAACTGGTGAATTTTTCTAATCTCTTTTGTAATATGATCTGGAGCCTGACAGTAACCAACTTTCCACCCCGTTGCATGATAAGTCTTTCCAAAAGAAGATATAACGATACTTCGATCAATTAGTTCTGGATATTTTACAATACTCTGATGTTCCTCGCCATCAAAAATAATATGTTCATACACCTCATCACTAATAATCATAATTTTGGTACCAGCAACTAGTTTACTAAGTTTTTCCATGCCTTCGGCAGAAAGCATTGAGCCAGTTGGATTATGAGGCGTGTTTATTATAATCATCCGGGTGCGGGCATTTACAATTTTATTTACCTCATCCCAATCAATTTTGTAATCTGGTAATTTTGCTGCAACATAAATTGGGCTTCCACCTATAGCTCTTATTACAGGCGCATAGCTGTCATATGCTGGTTCAAAAATAATAACCTCATCGCCTTCTTGCACAAAAGCAGAAATACTACTATAAATTGCTTCAGTGGCTCCGGATGTAATCGTAATTTCAGTTTCAGGATTATAAGAATGTCCATACAAAGCCTCTGTTTTTTCTGAAATCTTCTCCCTCAGCTTCATTACACCAGGCATAGGAGCATACTGATTTAAGCCCTTTCTCATGTTTTTTGCAACTAAATCAATTAGCTTTTTAGGAGGATTAAAATCAGGAAAACCCTGAGACAAATTAAGTGCATTATGTTTATTTGCCATTTCTGTCATCACGGTAAAGATAGATGTTCCAATATTTGGCAATTTTGACCGAACCATATAGTTTGTTTGCTTGTTTTTATAATTACTTTGAACAATAACACTAAATGTAACTAATAATCAATTCATTACAAGTACTGTTCATGTATTTTCTTTTTTAAAAAAGAGCGACAAAAATATAAAAATTATTGAATTATTTACAACATATTTGACTATTGGACATATTTTTCAGTTAAGATGAAAGCTAATTTCCATGTAAACAATTAATGCCCACAACAGTAGGTATTAGAAAAAAATAATTTAAAAGAATATCTTATGAATTTAATAAAATACGGCTAATTTCTTTATTATATCTACCTTTAATATCTTCAAGCCTTTTAGTATCAGCATTCTGATCATAAATTCTAATAAAATCAACTAAGCCATCTTTTCTATAAAAAAGACCTAGTGCCGCATCAAAATTACTATCATCCATATTGTTTTTAATTTTTAAAGTAATACTTTTGAATTGAGGCCATTTTAATTCTACAGGAATTTGCAGGTATGAGGTATTTACCTCTTCCATATCTTTAAAAATACCTTGTGCCACTTCTTCCATATTGAAATGTTTTTGTATCCTTATTAAACCAATTGTATCAACTTTATTCTTTTTTGCAAACTTGATACCCTCTCCTTTATAACAAGATTGCAATTCAGTAATTTTTGAAAAATCTTTACAGTTTTTCACTCTTATGCTTGGGTGCTTAGTGTTAAATATATTAATTTCTGCACGGGCAATATCAACATCCTCATTAAAATATTTTCTAATATTTTTTGTTACTCTTGCAATATGCTCCGTGGTATATTTTTGTTTGGTAACAAAAAAAACAAATTCAGGTGCTGAGGCAGACAATTCACCAGGAAGATCCTTACCATGATAGCCAGGAAAAGACTCTCTCGTCTCAATCACTTGCGTATTAGGAATAATGTCGTGTTCAAGAGAAATTAAATGTTCTTCTTTTGTGATGTACCCAATTGTTTCAATCATGCTTTTCTGTTTATGTAAGTAATTTGTCTTATTAGGATAAAGGTA
>JAOZNO010000419.1 GCA_029933755.1 Bacteroidales bacterium
GAATTGAGACGTCAGACCTTGAAGCTGTATGCTTATACTGCAAAAGGTTTGCAACTGCCTGTCCCGAACTTGATTCGGGAAAAAGTCCGACATGAAAAAATGCACCTTTGGTAAATTTATCATTTTTTAATAATTTTACTGTATTGACTCAATTGGCTTATTTATAGAAAATTAATTACATGACTAATAAATTTATGAATTAATCAGGCTAATTCAGCAATAAAATTCTCAATAACTTTCGGAACAGGATAAGTTTCCAAATCACTTAATAAAATATCTTCGTAAAAGCTTTGTTTTTGAAATTCACTTAGCTTTACAATATAAAATGTTACATTTAATAACTGATGTGATAAACGATGTAAAACAGGGCGGATAATTTTTATAAGTTCAAAGCTTTTCCCAATAATATTCAACCATTGTTCAGAAAAAATCAGTTCCTCTGTTTTAATTTCACTCATTGCCTCAATCAAGGGAAATTCATAAAGCCCTTTCCAAATATCCTTTTGTGTACGTTTTTTTATTAAAACTCTTTCTCCAGACTTTATAAATAAATACGCAAAATAACGTTTTTTCAGCACCTGTGATTTGTTTTTAACCGGACGTTCTAAAATGACACCATTATTATATGCCAAACACACTTCCAAAACAGGACATTCTGAACACAATGGATTTAAAGGTTTACAGAGTAAAGCACCAAACTCAATCATCGCCTGATTAAATTCACCAGGCTGCTGATTTTCAATTAAGGTTTCAGCAATTTCTCTAAAAACTTTTTTTCCTTTTCCTGAATTAACAGCTAAACTTATATTAAATATCCTTGACAAAACCCGGTACACATTCCCATCAATTGCAGAAACTTTTTCATCAAAAGCAAATGAAGCAATAGCAGCAGCAGTGTATTCACCTACCCCTTTCAATTTAATAATATCATTATATTGTTGAGGAAATATACCACCCAGTTCATTTACAATATACCTGGCACTATAATGCAAATTCCTTGCCCGCGAATAATAGCCAAGTCCCTGCCAATATTTTAACACTTCTTCCTCTTTGGCATCTGCAAGCATTTGAACATCTGGAAATTGAGCAACAAACCGATTAAAATATCCAATAGCCTGTTTAACCCTGGTTTGTTGTAACAAAATTTCAGAGATCCAAATTATATAAGAATTTTTAGTATGTCGCCAAGGCAAATCACGTTTATTCTTCTTATACCACAATACAATTTCATTGGAAACGAACATTTAATATGCATTTTTTATAATTACAATAATATTTTATTTTTAACAATTTTTCTAATAATCATCCGTGTAAAAACACCGTAACAATCTATAAATATGGCACTTACAACAGCATAACGTAAATTATTAGATGCTGCTTTTTCAGGACAAAATAATACTTTCAGTGTGAATTTTTAAAATTTATTGAAAAATATTTGAGTTTAATTTTTAAATTTACAGAAAACATCTATATTTGCAGTTCGATTAATTGATTGTAAATCGCTGATAACTAAATATATTAAAAAATGACAAAAGCAGATATTGTTAACGAAATTTCCAAGAATACAGGAATTGAAAAGGTTACTGTTCAAAAAACAGTAGAAGCATTTATGGAAACTGTAAAAGGTTCTTTGGCAAAAAATAAAAATGTTTACCTACGTGGATTTGGTAGTTTTGTAGTGAAAAAAAGAGCTGAAAAAACAGCTAGAAACATCTCGAAAAATACAACTATCATTATACCAGCACATTTCATCCCTTCATTTAAGCCATCAAAAACATTTATTACAAAAGTTAAAAATAACGTAAAGTAATTTAACTTATAGTAATATTTATTGATGCTTTCAATGAGCTTTTGAAAGTTGGTTATTGTTATATCCGGAACATTTACGAATATTAATTATTAAAAAGTAATTAAGTTTCATAAATGTTCAGTTTTATTAAGCAAAGATTATTATAGGATTAGCATAGAAAATAAAAAATAATTTTAAATATTGTAATTATGCCAAGCGGAAAGAAAAGAAAGAGACATAAAATGGCTACTCATAAGAGAAAGAAGCGTCTGAGGAAGAACAGGCACAAGAAGAAGAAATAATAGGCCATTTTAATAAATCGCAAACAGAAAAGGCCGTGTGGCCTTTTCTAATTTAAACATATAGGTAGTAAGCAAGGGGAATATAAATAATAAGACGATCCAATCTAATTACAAAAAAAAACATTTCCCTCAAGAATTATTATATAGCAATATTTTTGCTTTGTTAAGAAAAATAAGATTGCAGAAAATTATTTTTTTTGCATAAAAAGACATTTTAGAATTCTTCCATCCAGTTTTACATACAGGCTGAAAAATTTAAATAACATTAGCTATTCAGTTATTTAAGAAGCTTGATACTTTTAACAGGGTTTTTTTATTTGCTATATTATTAATAAAATATTACGATTTTAATACAATCTTGATTATTACAAATCCAAATAGTATTATCAGGACTAAAATCGCAATAATTTACCACTTTCTATATTAATTATATTTCGTTTTACCAGGTCAGGGCACATTTTCCGATAAGCGTGTAAAGCATACAGCTTATGTGGTTAGCAGTTATTCATTTATCCATTAGTTGGATAATGATAATTAATGATGAACGTATGTGGTTCTTTGATTATGAACATATGAATGATGCCAATTGAACAGAAAATCTAATAAAGGAGATGGAATTGTGAATAATGAATTAGTTATAGATGTAAGAGAATCCGAAACTGTAATTGCACTTCTTGAAGACAAAAGACTGGTTGAGTTATCCAGAGAGAAAAACAACAAGAAGTTTTCAGTAGGGGATATTTTCCTAGGGAAAGTAAAAAAAATAATGACAGGCTTAAATGCCGCCTTTGTAAATGTAGGTAGTGAACGTGATGCTTTTTTGCATTATCTCGATTTAGGGCCTCAGTTCAGATCGCAGCAAAAATATTTGACTCAATGTATTAATAGCAATGAAAAAATACCATTGCAGAATTTCCAACTTGAAGAAGATATCAATAAGCATGGCAAGATTACAGAACTCTTTAACTCTGGTCAGCACATTTTAGTACAAATTGCGAAAGAACCCATTTCAACTAAAGGCCCAAGAATAACCTCAGAGATAACCATTGCGGGAAGAAATTTAGTTTTAATACCATTTTCTGATAAAGTTTCAATTTCTCAAAAGATAAAATCCCAAGAAGAGAAAGACAGGCTTAAAAGACTTATTCTAAGCATCAAACCAAACAATTATGGTGTGATTGTTCGTACTGTGGCAAGAAACAGGAGAGTTGCAGTTCTTCACTCTGAACTGAATGAGCTTATTAACAAGTGGGAGAATATGTTTTCAGACGTAAGAGGCATAGAACCGCCACAGCTAATAATGGGTGAACTTGACCGAACATCTGCACTACTCAGAGACATATTAAACAGCAGTTTCAACAGTATTTATGCAAATAATGCCAATTTACTTAGAGAAATAAGGGATTATGTTGAATCGATTGCCCCGGAAAAAAAGAAAATTGTAAAAAACTATTTGAGTGGAACACCTATTTTTGAAAATTTTGGAATTGAAAAACAAATTAAAGGTTTATTTGGAAAAACAGTTACCATAAAAACAGGTGCTTACTTGATTATTGAGCATACTGAGGCACTTCATGTAATTGATGTAAATAGTGGAAACCGATCACGAAAATCCAATGATCAGGAAACCAATGCTGTTGAAGTCAATTTAGCCGCAGCAGATGAAATTGCCAGGCAACTTAGGCTGCGTGACATGGGTGGAATTATTGTTGTTGATTTTATTGACATGCACACCACAGAAAATAAGATTAAGCTTTTTGACAGAATGAAAGAGACGATGTCTACTGACCGGACAAAACACAACATATTACCGCTTAGTAAATTCGGTTTAATGCAAATAACGAGACAAAGAGTTCGTCCGGAAATGTCAATTGAAACTGTTGAGACATGCCCTACCTGCGATGGTAGTGGAGAAATAACACCAAGCGTTTTATTTGCCGATCAACTTTTCAATAATGTACAATATTTGTCTGAGAATTATAAGCCAAAGGTAATTACGCTTAAACTTCATCCATATATTGCATCTTATATTACCAATGGTATTATTTCAAGACAATTGAAATGGTCATTGAAAATAAAAAAATGGATTAAGATCGTGCCTGTTTCATCCTATTCATTTTTAGCATATAACTTTTTTGACACCAAAGGTGATAAAATAGAACTTTAAGGCCACTTTTATTAATTAGTGCCTGAACGGAAACTAAGTGTTTGGATGGGGAATTTCAAGTTCTAGGCTTGTGAACCGAGTTTACGAGCTCATGAACACCATAGAATTAATAAAAATATGGTGAATAAATCTTAAAAATCAGGAGTTTACTTTTGTAAATGCGATGTACTGAGCTTGTCGA
>JAOZNO010000420.1 GCA_029933755.1 Bacteroidales bacterium
TTTTTTAAGGTGAGCATAACGAAGAAATTGGAATTTCCGGTCAAACACTAATTAATATTTAATTAATTCAAGGCTACGAGTGAAGATTTGACAGAGGCTGTTAAAGGTAGTTTCATGAATTACAACTTAATTTTCAACAATTTTATCACAATATCTGCACGTTACAAATTCTTAACATAAAAGTCCCCTTAGAATAGACTTTATTTTTTTTGCAAATATTAATTAGCTGTTTAACAAACAAAAATCAAATCATAGACAAATGAAAAACCTTTCAATACTTACGATATTCATTTTTATTAGTGCCCTGGGATGCAATCAAACAAAAAAAACAAAAAACTTAACAGATTTTGTTGACCCATTTATAGGAACTGATTATTTTGGACATACTTTCCCGGGTGCTACTTTACCATTTGCAATGGTGCAACTAAGCCCCGACACATATACGGAAGGATGGACTTATACAGCTGGTTATCAATATGCTGATAATTCGATTATGGGGTTTAGCCACAAACATTTTAGTGGTATTGGGATGACTGCTTTGGGTGACATTTTAGTTATGCCAACAGTTCATTCTGAAATACAAGTAAATCCGGGCAGTAAAGAAAATCCGGATGAAGGCTACCGCTCAAGATTTGATAAAAAAGAAGAAACAGCCACACCAGGATACTATAGCGTTAAATTAAAAGATTATAATATTAAAGTAGAGCTAACAGTAACGAAACGGGTAGGTTTTCACAAATACACTTTTCCGAAAGCAGATAATGCACATATTCTTTTTGACCTAGGCCATTCACTTGGTGAACAATCTAATAAAAAATCACATATAGAAATTGTGAACAATACCCACATTCAGGGATATAAATGTTCATCACAGGGAACAGTTTACTTTGTAGCGAAATTCAGCAAGCCTTTTAGCTCGTATGGAACATGGAATAAAAGTTACAAAAAACCAGAATCAGGTGGTGGGGTTATCAACCCATATAAATCTGCTGAATCAGGAAAAGAAGTAGGTGTTTTTCTTGATTATTCCACTTCAAATAGCGAATCGATATTAGTAAAAGTAGCAATCTCACATGTAAGTATTGAAGGAGCTATAAAAAACCTTGAAACAGAATTATCACATTGGGATTTTAACAAAGTACGCTCTGAAGCAAAGAAAGCATGGAATACGGAGCTTGCTAAAATCGATATTGACGGGGGAACAAAAAAACAAAAAAGGATTTTTTACACTTCACTTTATCATAGCTTGGTGGCACAGCAAATATCAAATGATGTAGATGGTAAATTCTATGGAATGGATGGTCAAATACATTCAGCCGAAGGATATGATTTTTATCCTTCATTTTCTGCCTGGGATACTTACCGATCAGAACACCCTTTAATGACGATTATTAATCCTGCCCGTACAAACGAGATGATTAAATCAATCATTACAAAAACAAAAAATTTTGGATGGTTACCTGCACAACATTTCTCAAACATTTTCAGACCAAGTATGGTTGGTGATCATTTAGTACCTATTGTTGTTGATGCTTATATGAAAGGGATACGTGATTATGATATTGAATACATTTACGAAATGATGCGAAAAAAAGCTACCGAACCGGACAATACTTCTACTGACCCAGAATCTTTGCGCCCGGGCTTAAAACACTTCATAGAACTTGGATATATGCCTGTTGATCGAGATATTGAATCAGTAGCTGCCACATTGGAAATGGCTTATGATGATTGGTGTTTGGCTCAACTAGCAAAAGAGTTAGGTAAAAACGAGGATTACAAACTATTCAGCAAAAGAGCTAAAAACTTCATGAATATTTATGATAAAGGAACAGGTTTTATGCGTCCAAAAATGATGGATGGTTCATGGTTAAAAATGGCTGAAAAAGGGAAAATGCCGGGAATAGCGACTTATGATAAGCATTCATATTATGACCGTTTTGATCCTTTATTAATTGGTTTGAGGCCTAACAGGCATTATGCTGAATCAAATGCATGGCATTATATCTGGTCAGTACAGCACGATGTAAATGGCCTTGCAGATCTAATGGGTGGGAATGATGCTTTTGTGGCAAAATTAGATACTTTTTTCACTATGAGTCCCGAAGTAAGTGGCCCTAATTATGTTGGAGTAGTTGGAACAATCGGGCAATATGTCCATGGAAATCAACCATCACACCACGTAGCATATTTATATAATTATGTTGGTGAAGCATGGAAAACTCAGGAAAAAGCAAGTCAGGTAATGAATCAGCTTTATCAGGATAGCCCCGGTGGAATTTGTGGTAATGATGATATGGGCTCTCTCTCATCCTGGTATGTACTTAGTTCAATGGGTTTTTATTCAGTTGCGCCAGGAAGTAATATTTATGCTATAGGAACACCACTATTTAAAAAGGTAAGCATTAATTTGGAAAATGGTAAAACATTTACAATAAAAGCAAATAATGTGTCAAAAAAGAACATTTATATACAATCAGCAAAACTGAACGGTAAACCACTTAATACTCCATTTATTAAACATCAGGATATTATGAATGGCTCAAAATTAACATTTCAGATGGGAGCTGAAGCAAACAAAAGTTGGGGAAATTAATAAGAGTTTGTGTAAACTATCTCAATTTGTTTATTTTTTTTGTTCCGACGCCATTTTTTTAAATAAAAAAAAATTGACAGTAGATAGTTTTCAGCTACCTACTGAAAACTATCTACTGTTGATTTCATAAACTGGAAAAAATAAAATGCATAAAATTAACCTCCAGGTAAAACGTATAGAGACTTATGCTCCATAATACTTAACATTCTCCTTAGTAATAATATCTATTGGCATCAAATCCTGTTTCTCAATTGTTTCATTTTTCACAACTGCTTTAAATAAATAATTAATTCCTTTTGAACCTTGTTTTACTGAATTTTGTGAAATTAAGAAATCAATATATTCATGATTCAGGTATTTAACGTTTGCCTCAATCAAATCATAGCCAATTAATTGAATGTGTTTCAATGAATTCTCTTTAAGGTATTCTGCGACTTTATATACCTTTGAACTTGTTACATAAATAGAACGAACTGAAGGATTTGCAGCAATTACTGAATCAAAAACATGCGTGAAATTATCCTTAAGTTCAATTTGAATTATTTTATATGGCTTTTCTTTAAAATAATGAGAAAAACCATTGTTTCTGTTTACAAAATGCTCTTTACTTTTATAATCTCCTGTGATGTTAACTACTAAAATAGTATCGTTTTTATTTAAATTGATACTTGCTAATCTACCGGCAACAAGACCACTCTGAAAACCATCTTGTCCTATAAAACACAGTCTTTTAGAATTTGTTTTATCAGAATTTATAAAAACAAATGGAATATCATTACCCTGTAATTTAGATGTAAATTCTTGAACTTCATCTGAAAAAACAGGTGCTAACAAAACACCCTGAGGATTTAGTTTAATAAGATTCTCAAACTGTATTCTGAACTCTTTTTTACTATTCTGATTAAAAAAGAATTTTTCTATTTTTATATTATAATCTTTTAAATTTTGCTCAGCATGAAGAATCCCTTTTAATGGATAAGCCCAATACGGATTGTTATTATCAGCATATGGTATAAGTACTGCAAAAGTATAAACTTTTTTTAGGGTTAAAGCACGGGCAAGTATATTAGGTCGGTAATCAAACTCCTTTACAATACTTAAAATTTTTTCTTTTGTTACAACTGAAACCTCTCCCCTATTATGTAATACTCTATCAACTGTACCAACAGACACACCTGCTTTTTTGGCAATATCCTTAATCCTTATATTCTTCTTCATTATTATTTTTTCACCTTTTTTTGTAAAGATAGTAATTTTTATATAATTTCGTGTGCGAACACGGCAATAAATTTCATTTGCAAAACTACAAGCATATAATAGCAAACCAAATGGTTAACAACAGGTTATGAACTAACAAGCAATCGTAGCAGAGCAAATGATTAATAAGTTGAAAATATGAACTATTTAGAGAATCTATATAATATAAAAAATAAAGTAGCAATAATAACTGGTGGAGGAGGTGTTTTGGCTGGAAAAATGGCTGAAGGATTAGTAAAGTCTGGTGCAAAAGTGATACTTCTTGATTTAAAAATGGAAAGTACCCGTAGCTTAGTTGCAGAATTATCTAATTTTGGTGAGATAAAAGGGATGCCCTGTAATGTGTTAGATAAAAGTATTCTTGAATCTGTAAAAGATAGAATTCTTTCAGATTTTGGTAGAATTGATATTTTGATAAACACTGCCGGGGGTAACATGCCCGGAGCAACGATTTCAGCTAATCAGACCATTTTTGATATGGATATGGATGATTTTGACAAAGTTACGAATTTAAACCTTAATGGTTCAATTTTACCTTCTTTGGTTTTTGGTGAAGTAATGGCCGATCAAAAAGAGGGTAGTA
>JAOZNO010000421.1 GCA_029933755.1 Bacteroidales bacterium
TCAGAAAATTTCAAACCCTCAGCTTGCATTACTGCTTTTAATTCAGATGCTTTTTTAGTTGTTTTTGTATCTAAATCTTGAATTAAGTTTTCAATTCGACTTTCTACCAATGGTTGTAAAGAGGCTAACTGTATTTTTATTTCAAGTGCTTTTTTCTCGGGCTCTAAATCTGCCAGAACTTCCAGAATTTTAACTTTTAATACCTGACCAGCAGCATTTCCTGTAAGGTCAAGGTCTTTAGGAGGTAGTAAATCAGAAATTGATTCATCCGGGAGTTGCTTTAATCGTTTATTAAGTATTTTTTTTGCTTCATCTTCCTGCTCACTTTTAATCAAATGCCTTGCATATTCATAATCAAATATTACTGCATTAATGGCATCTTTATTCTTTTTTTGGTATTTATCTCGCACTAGTTTATGGAAAGGAAGTATATTTTTAGCCTGAGTAGCATTTTTTATTGCTTCGAGTAAAAGTTTATTAATTGCAAGAATATCAATATACGATATTTTCCATTTTTCAACCCAGGCAGTTAATAACTCAATAGTTTCTGTATAATTCAGAATATCATCTAATAGCTTTAATAGTTTATCCTCTTCAGCAAAATCATTAAAAACAGCCTCCTTTTTTCCTTCAGCATATTTCATATATAGTAAGGATAAATCATCAAAAGGATTTTCAGTTCTTTTATTCAGCTCTGTTGTTAATTTAATGGCAAATTCATCATATTTATTTTTCTTGTCCTTATTTAACCAGTTCAATCTTGCTGTTTCACGAATTCGTTCATTAGCAGACTCAGAAACCAAATGATAAATATCAAGATAAAGACCTGCATTGCTTCTGGTGGTATAAAAAATGATGTCACCAATACTTACAGGATATCGGCCTATTTCCTTTTTCACTTTTATACTGTTCGGTTTAATATCAATATGGCCTATTAGCTCTTCGCGTTCACTAAAACCAATTAATTTAGCCTGATTTGTACTTAACAGGAAAAACCATTTAACACTTTTATTTTCCTCATATTCCTTTTCCCATTTTTTTATTGCTGATACTTCAAGAAAAGCAAGTAGAATATCTTCTTTATTACGGTTTATTGATAGCCAAAGTTTTTGTTTATAACTAATATTCTGAATAAACCTGTTCTCTGGTTCTATAAAACTGTTGGCACCATCCAGACTCAAATTAAACAAGTAAGAATGTATCCAACGATCAATATCCTTTTCTATGGACTCACTTACTAATTTTTTAAGATTAAATGACGATTCTTTCTTATCAGGGTTTTTAAACCAACTATCCGGTTTAAAATCATAAAACAGTTTTCTATCATCAATAATCATTACCATATTCATGCTGTACCCCAAGCCCAAAACACTTTTCACTCCCTTTTGGGGACTATAGTTTATTACTTCAAGCTTATCTGATGCCAAGCAATCTGTTTTTAATGATAAATCTTTTTGCAAATACTCATTTATGTTGTTATGAAAAGCTTTCTCATCAAAATTTGTAGGCAGATAATAAACATTTGCCTTGTTTAACAAATAATGAAGAATATCAATTCTTTTCACTTCAGGAAACTTATCTTCAATCTTATTCTTAATGTTATTTTCTTCCATTGTTAAGGATATTAATTTGAGAATTATTAATTATAAAATTACACAAAATTATTAAGCTGGCCTCTAAAAATTAAATATGGAGGTGTTTGAAAATGAAAAATAATGCCCGAAAGTGGACAATTATGATTTAAAACCGCACAATTTCATCAATTTATAAAAAACAGAAAAAACACTTAAGTCATTCATTATAAGAACACAGAATGGATTGGCATAAACTGTGTATTAAAATAAACAAATACAAAACCCTCATTGAGGGATTTAATAAAGAGAAATAATCGGTTTATAACAAGTTCACGAATTAATTTCAATAACACAACTTATATTTAACATATGAAACAAGCTCCACAAAAAACGGAGCAGGCTATGTGGCAAATGAAAACAATTAAAAAATAAACACATGAAACTATCAAATACTATATATAAATTTTCATCAGTTTCTTTTGCAGAATATCAATTAATGAATTTTAAAGATATTGCTGAAACAAAGTTTATTTTAAATACAAAAAAACTAAAAAAGCTTTTAAAAGAAGTAAGTCACAAATATGATATTCTTGAAATTGGAAATAAAAGAGTTTTGAATTTAACAAATGAATACTTTGATACCGAGGATTATAAACTATATATGGCTTATCATAATGGTAAAGGAAATCGTTATCTAATTAAAAATTCTGAATCAGAAGAGGAAAAAAAGAAATATCTGGAAATTAAATTTCACTCAAACAAAGGCACAGTAAGTAAAAAAAAGAAGAAAATAAAAGCAGGAAACATTTCAAATAAAAAAACACAAGTATTTATAAAGGAAAATTCACCATATAGTGCTGAAAAACTTAAATTGTCACTTAAAAATAAATATTCAAGAATTGTATTAATTCATAAACAAAATAAAGAAAAAGTAACAATTGATTTAGATCTCACTTGTTCAAATGATAAAGGAAAACTAAAACTTCCTCACCTGGCAATTATTGAAGTAAAACAAAAAAAATTCTCATTACATTCTGATTTTATTGTGAGTTTACGTAATAAAAACATTCAAAAAACATCATTAAGTAAATATTGTATTGGGCTGGCATTGCTTAATAAAGATGTGAAAAAAAATAAGTTTAAATCCAAACTTTTAGCTATTAATAAAATAAATGATTCAGAATTTAATTCTCAGCACAACATCAGTGCATAGCTTTTTTGATGTCAAGTTTTTTGATGGGCCACAGTTTCTGGAACTTGTTTTACGTTTTTCTTTTGATCTTATTGTAACATTGGTTATTGTACGGTTAATTTATTTTGCAAAAAATAAACGCAAAGATTACCTTTTTACGTATATACTTATTGGTTTAACGGTATTTTTGTTGTGTATTCTGCTCGATAGTGTAAACTTACAGTTGGGATTTGCCTTAGGTTTATTTGCTATATTTGGGATTATACGTTACCGTACAAACCCAATCCCAATTAAGGAAATGACTTATCTTTTCATTATTATTGGGATATCTGTTATTAATGCTCTTTCAAATGAAAATATCAGCTATGCTGAACTGCTTTTTACCAATTTTGCAATTATTGCCGCAACCTGGATGCTTGAGAGAGTATTTCTGCTTGAACATGAAGCTACGAAAACAATAATCTATGAAAAAATTGATTTAATAAAACCTGAGAAATATAACCTGCTGGTTAATGATCTTGAAAAAAGAACCGGTTTAAAAATAAACAGAGTTGATGTAGGTGAAATTAATTTTTTACGTGATACTGCTATTGTTAAAATATACTATTTTGAAAAAAAATCACCCGCCGGTTTTACACACAATAATTTCGAGCCACTTGAAGAGGACGATGATGATGAGTAAATAATTGATTATTTCTGATTGGCTATTGTTAATTAACCCTTACTTTACATCAACTATTCCACAGATTATCCCTGACTTTCTATCTGATTTTACGATTATTACCCCTTACTTTGCGCTAAAAAACACAACCATTATCCCTTACTTTATATGAAATCAACAATCATTATACCTGATTTTATACTAAAAAACACGAATACTATCCCTTACCTTAGTTGTTTTATTTAAAAAAATATTTAGATTGGTTTTTTAAGGAAGTCAAAATTTGTGCATAGAAAAACATAAGTCCACAACTTTTCAATATAATCCGCTAAAGCTTAAAGGAATAAAAAAAACTAAATAATTAGGAAAGAAGAAAGGTTTTCCAAAAAGCGAAAATTAAACCAATCAGTTTTAGTTAATTATTAAAAAAGTACTTTAAAAATTTTTACTACTGATCTGGTGCTTCTTAGAAAACCTTTTTTAAATTGATACATTTAAAATTAGAATCCATTCTCATTAATAAATTATAGCCACTAAAAGAACTATCTTGTTAATTGGTTTCTAACTTTACTCAAAGATACGAAATTATTCCTTCACTTGGTTGTAATTTAATAGAAAATTAACTCAAATCTTCTATTAATTTTATGAGCCATTTATTTACAAACACTTAGCTAAACAAGTTTTTTTAAATTATCACTATCCCAATTAATCACCCACCTTCACCACTTTTAAGTATAACCCTTATAGTGAGACAGATATGGCTTTTACTCAAAATTAAGGTCCTTTTAAAGAAAAAATTCACTTTTATAACTAACGGTTGTTTCGCATGCATGTTTATGTCTTTAGTATTTAATGATTTATAGACATGCATGCCGTCATATACTACTGATGACTAGGCTTTTAAAACATCCATTTTTATACAAAACGTTCTTTGTGTATCTTTGCGTATTCTTCGTGAAACTCTGTGTAATAGCTATTCCGCAAAGAAGCACAAAGGCTCCAC
>JAOZNO010000422.1 GCA_029933755.1 Bacteroidales bacterium
ACTTATTAATATATATCTTACTTTGTTTTTGTAATTACCAGTAGTTCAGGACTTAAGTAGCTGTCTGTTAAGTTGTTTTAAATTACTTATTTATATTTAATAAAGTATCTAATAAATTTATGAATTAATCAGGCTAAAACTATTTTCATGGTGATAAATAATTATTTTGTCTAATTCACGTTTATTCAATAATTAAAAAAGTAATCTGAAAATAGAAATAATTACTTTAAGTTTGCGAAAAAAATAAATATAAATTTATATCTTATGAAAGTATTAAAAATATTGATTGTTTTGGTATTAATTGGTGGGATTAATAACAATCTAATTGCTCAGGGACCAAAAATTGATTTTGAGAAAACAACTTTTACATATGGAAAAGTAAAAGAAGAAGGTGGAGTTGTTACTTATAAATTCAAATTTAAGAATACTGGTAACCAGCCGGTAATTATTACAAGGGTGCAGTCTAGTTGTGGATGTACAACGCCAGAGTGGACACGTTCGCCTGTTGTGCCTGGTGCTACAGGTTTTGTAAGTACTCAGTTTGATCCCCGTAATCGCCCGGGAGCATTTAATAAACATGTTTTAGTATATAATACGGCAACAAAAGAGCCGGTTAAGCTTGTAATAAATGGTGAGGTAGTTGCAAAAAAGAAAACAGTAGCTGACTTATACCGTTTTCAAATGGGTGTTTTAAGAATGAAAACCAACCATGTTGCCTTTGCAAAAATAAAAAATACCCAGGTGAAAAAACAAAGTATAGAAATTGTAAATGATTCTGATGAAGAAATTACCATACGATTTAATCCTGACAGAATGCCTGCACATATAAAAGCTGAAGTTATACCAAGTAAATTAAAGGCAAATCAAAAAGGTAAGTTTGTGATTACTTATGATGCATCAAAGAGAAATAGTTGGGGCTATGTTATTGATCGGCTAGGTGTTATAATTGATGGAACTCGACCGATGAAAAATACTCTTTCCATAAGTGCTACAATTGTTGAAGATTTCTCGAAACTGACTAAGCAGGAATTAGCTAATGCACCAACAATGGATTTTGTTAAAAAAGAATTTAATTTTGGAGAAATTAAACAGGGTGAAAAAGCTACACATGAATTCAAATTTAAAAATAATGGTAAAAGAGATTTGATTATCCGTAAAACAAAAACCAGTTGTGGTTGTACGGCTATTGAAACAAAAAAAGTAATAAAACCAGGTGAGACATCTACTATAAAAACTGTTTTTAATTCGGCACATAAGTCAGGAAAACAGAATAAGAGTATTACACTAATAACAAACATGCCTGGTAAAGACAAAAATAACAGAGATCTTTTTAAAGTCGTTTTACGTGTAAAAGGAGTAGTTATTGTTGAAAAGAAGTAATATTGATTCTTTTGTCGTTACAAAGTATCTGACATTTGTTAAAAAAACTTAAGGTAATTCTCAATATTTTGAGAATTACCTTTTTTTTATACTTTTGCATCCAAATATATAAATAGTTCAATTAGTAAAATTTAAAAAATGACATTACAAACAGATTTAAAACATTTAGCAAGTACGGACGATTTTAATAAGTTCATTCAAGAAAACGAGAACGTAATGGTTTGCTGTGGTCGAATGGGCCCAATGTGTGTGCCAGTATATGACATCATGGAAGAACTTGAAGACGAGGATGACTATAAGCACATTAAATTTACAGATATGCTTTTTGATAATCCACATGCAGCAATTATACGTAACCTTCCTGAGTGTAGTAGTTTTATGGGTTTACCATTTAATGTTTATTATAAAAATGGAAAAGTTGTTAAAGCAACAAGCAGTATTCAAAACAGAGAACAAATTACTGAAATTCTTGATGGCGAATTTAAGTAAACAAGTCTCTTTTAAATAATATTAATGTCATTCTGTTTAATTGGAATGACATTTTTTAATCTCACTAGAGGGTTTAATTTGATGATGCTTGCATCGAACAAAACAAATTTCAGTCTAAATTTATACTATGTAAGCATAGTATTGGATTATTGATTTAAAAATATGGAAACAAATCATTACAATGTAATAGTTATAGGTGGAGGCCCTGCCGGATTAACTTCTGGAATTTATTTGTCAAGGGCAAAAACGAAAACACTTATATTAGATCAGGGTATTATTGGTGGTCAGGTTGTGTTAACACACGAGATTGCAAATTATCCTGGAATTGACAGTATTTCTGGTTATCAACTTGCTAAAACTATGCGTAAGCAGGCTAAAAAGTTTGGCTGTGATATAAAATCTAATATTAAGATTAGTTCGCTTGAATTAGATGGAGATATTAAAAAGGTTTTAGTAAATAATAAAGATGAATATACGGCTGATGTGGTTATTCTATCAACTGGTGGTAAATCCAGACCATTAAATGTTCCTGGTGAAATTGACTTTGCAGGTAAAGGAATATCTTATTGTGCTACTTGTGATGGTGATTTTTTTCAGGATAAAGAAATAATTGTTGTTGGTGGTGGGAATTCTGCTCTTGAAGAGGCTGTGTCATTAACGCAATATGCCTCAAAAGTTACCATTATTCATCAATTTGACCATTTTCAGGCTTATCCACATGCAATTGATGAGGTGAAGAATAATTCGAAGATTGAGTTTATTATGGAATCAGAAATTACTGAATTTTTTGGTGATGAAAATTTACAGCGTGTAAAAATTGAACATCAACGAACCCATGAGATAAGTGAGATGAATATTGGAGGTGTATTTATTTTTATTGGGTATATACCACAAACAAAATTTGTTGCCGATATGGTTAAACTTAACAAAGGTGGCGAAATTGTAGTAGATGAAAATTTTCAAACGAACATCAAAGGTGTTTTTGCTGCTGGTGATTCTATTGAAAAAAGATACCGACAAATTACTACAGCTGTTTCTGATGGAACAATTGCAGCTTTAAACGCCATAGAGTATATAAGTAGTGAGAAATGATAAAACAAGCCTAATGGATTAAATTAGGATATGAAATATAAAAAAAACCAACGGGTTAACCCGTTGGTTTTTTTTGTTTAAATTCGATTATTATAAATTTTAGCTATTTTTGTATGTAAATTAATCTTTAATTATTGGTTGCAATTGAAAAAGAAAGGAGATAAAACAGCTTTAAACGTGATGAAAGGGATTGAATCTCCTTCATCCGTAAATAAAGAGTCAGCAAAAAAATTCCTTAAAAATAAGAAAAGAAATTTTGAACTTGACGAAGTTGTTAATGGTATTTTGGCCGGAAATATAAGTGTTTTAAGTACTGCAATAACTTTAGTAGAAAGTAATCTGGAAAAACACAGAATACTTGCCAACAAAATTATAGAAAAATGTTTGCCTCATTCAGGCAATTCTGTTCGCGTTGGAATTACCGGTGTGCCCGGCGTTGGTAAAAGTACTTTTATTGAGGCTTTGGGTATGCACCTAATCAAAACCAATCATAAATTGGCCGTTTTAGCTATTGACCCAAGTAGTGAACAATCAGGTGGTAGTATACTTGGTGATAAAACACGTATGGAGCAGTTAAGTGCTGAGAAAAATGCGTTTATTCGTCCTTCACCATCTTCGGGTTCCTTGGGTGGTGTTGCCCGTAAAACACGAGAAACCATAATCTTATGCGAAGCTGCCGGTTTTGATACTATCTTTATTGAAACAGTGGGAGTGGGGCAATCTGAAACCAAAGTACATTCTATGGTTGATTTTTTTCTGTTGCTTATGCTTGCCGGTGCCGGAGATGAGCTGCAGGGTATTAAGCGTGGTATAATGGAAATGGCTGATACCATTATTATTAATAAAGCGGATGGTAGTAATATAAACCGGGCAAAGCTTGCCAAAAAAGAGTATGAAAATGCCTTGCATATGTTTCCCCCATCAGATTCAGGGTGGATACCAAATGTTTTAGTCACTTCTGCTGTGAAAAATACAGGGGTTAAAGATGTTTGGAATTTGATTAATGACTATGAAAAACTAACCAAACAAAACGAATTCTGGCAACATAACCGACAACAACAGGCCAAATACTGGATGCACGAAACCATACTTGAAAGTTTAAAAACAAATTTTTACCAAGATGAAACTAAAAAAGCTGAAATTAATGAATTTGAAGAAAAAGTAATCAAAGGCGAAATTAATCCTTTTGAAGCTGCCAGGATTCTTTTGGATAGCTATTTTAAGTAGTTTTTTATTTTGCTATTTAATCAACGAGGCCTTCGCTCCAAGCGAAGGCCTCGTTAGAGATGAACTTAGCCTGATTAATTCATAAATTTATTAGGTGCTTTATTAATTGTCTATCAATCTGTAATTTAAACCAAAATAGTAAAAATATCTAAAAATGATAAATTTACCAAAGGTGCATTTTTTCTTTGTCGGACTTTTCGTTGCAAACCTCTTGCAGTATAAGCATACAGCTTTAAG